>NZ_JBNBPO030000027.1:0-57809 GCF_051280635.3 Nocardioides proteolyticus
CGCCGCACCAGCGAGGGCAAGACCAGCCGCGAGATCAAACGCTGCCTCAAGCGTTACATCGCCCGCGACCTCTACCGCCTACTCGAATCAGGACCAATCAGGGATTGACGATCCATAGGAGCGTCCGAGAACCCGCTCACCCGCCGCGAGGACCTCACCGAAGCCGAAGCCGACGTCCTCTCCCGCGAACGTCGCGACGTCGCCAGAGCGCTCGAGGACCACTTCGGACTCATCCTCGAAGTGCGGGCCGAAGGGGCACTCGCATACGACCCCGACGAAGAACTCACCGACGTCGCCTTCCCCGGAAACGGCACCGTCCGCCAAGCCGCGCTCCTGCTCCTCGACGCTCTCACCGACACCTCCGCCCCACCGCCGGCACCACCGTCAACCGCCCCACGCACAGCCGGGCCACCGCGAGCGACGACACCAAGGCCATGGACGAAGGCGGCGACCGAACCCGGCAGGTGCCTGGTGCCCTCGCCTCGTGGGAGATGGTCACCGGCGAGCTCGAGGACCTCGCCGCCCGCAACGGAAAGTCGTGGCGAGCCGACGTCGCCGGAGACGTGGACCGGCTGCGGACCGAAGTCGTCGACCTACTCGAAGCCGTCTCCCTGGTCAGCGCCAACCCGAACGGCCTCGCGCTGCACCCTGCCTGCTTCCGGTACCGGCCCCAACCCGTGCGCACCCCCGCCCGCCCGCGACGCACCTCCAGCGGCGCGACCACGGACGCAGACAGCGGCGACCCTTCGCTCTTCGACACCAACTCGGAGGTCCCATGACCATCACCGACCTCAACCCGCATGCGCCCGCAGGCGCGGGCGACGACCAGACTCCCGCCCAGCACCACCCGTACCGGTGGCGCATGCGGCGGGCCGGCATCGTCAACGTCTGGTACTACTACGACACCGAGTTCGACTTGTCCGGCGGCCGACTCGTGCTCCGCGGCACCAATGGCTCCGGCAAGAGCCGCGCGCTGGAGATGCTGCTCCCGTTCCTCCTCGACGGCGACCGCCGCAAGATGGACGCCACCGGAGCGAACAAGGTCCGCCTCCAGGACCTCATGAAGGCCGGTGGCGACGGGCAAGGCAACCGGCCCGGGTACCTGTGGCTAGAGTTAGCCCGTGACCTCGACCCCGACGACGAGGCCGACGCCGACGCGATCGCCGACGGGCGCGACGTCGCCTACCTGACGATCGGCGCCTTCCTGCGGTACTCCCCGGCCACGACCGATGTGAAGGCCTGGTATTTCATCACCGACCGAAGGGTTGGACACGACCTGCCGCTGTTGTCCCCGACCCGCGACGCGCTCAGCCGCGAACAGCTCACCGAGCTCATCGGCTCGGCCCAGATCACCGACTCGCCCACCACCCACCGCGACCGGGTCCGGACCGCCGTGTTCGGACTCATCGGCGAAACCGGTCGGGAGCGGTACGACGGGTTCCTCCAGCTCCTCCACACGCTCCGCTCGCCCGACGTCGGGAACCGGATCGAAGAAGGAAAGCTGCCTCAGATCCTCTCCGAAGCGCTACCCCCACTGAGCGAAGCGGCGCTGACCGCCGCGGGCGAACAGCTCGACGGACTCTCCGAGACCCGCAACGCCCAGGAGCGGCTCGAGGCGGCCCGCGACCACGTCCGCAACTTCCTCGAGACCTACCGCCGCTACGCCGCCGGTGCTCTCACCGCGACCGCTGAGGAAGCTCTCGCCGCAGCCACCGCAGCATCCCGGGCCGACAAGGACGCCACGACCAAGAAGGCCCGTCACCAGGAGCTCGTCAGCGAGCTCGCCGAAGCGAAGGCCACCACCGGGGAGCTTGCCGAGGCGGTCAGCGAGCTCGAGCGGACGATCGCCGGCATCAAGGCCTCCAAGGCGTACGCCGCCCAGCGCGACCTCGACGAGCGCGGCAAACGCGTCGACGCGCAGGGGGCCTCGGCCGACGTCGCCCTGGGTGCCGCTGCCCGATCCCGCGCTGCGGAGGATGCCGCAGCGGACGCCACACGCGCCCGCGCCGAAGAGGTCCTCGCCCAGGCCCGCGACGTGGCTGGCGAACTAGACCAGGTGCACCAGACCCTTGCCGCCGCTGGTCTCCCCATCCGGCTGCCAGAACCGGTCGGCGCGCGCACCACGACATCCCCCGCCGAAGCGGACACCGTTCGCGTGGACCGAGACGAGGACCCGCAACCGTTCACCCGTCCCACCGCGACAGAGGTGACCGTCGGCCCCACCCCGGCCGACCTTGCCGCACACTTGGACCGCACCCGCACTGCCGCAGGAGAACGGCAGCGTCATGCCGCCACGCGGCTGACCACCGCGCAGAGCCTCGACACCCAGCAGGCCGAAGTCACGTCCGCTGAGTCCGCAGCCGCGACCGCAGCTCAGCGAGCCGAGGAAGCAGCAGCCACCGCAGGCGAGCGGGCCGGCGCGCTCGACACCGCGGTCAACGGACTGCACCAGGCGTGGAGCGCGTGGCTCGACGACCCCGACACGCTCGACGCGTTCGGCTCCGGCATCGCCTGGCAGACCTTCGACGCCCTTCAGGACTTTCTCGGGGACCCCGCCCAGCTGACCGTGGTCGAGACCAGCCCTGCGATCACCGAAAACCTCGATTCCCTCGATCGCGTCCCGCACCTGGCAGCCAGCGACGCCCGCAGCCGCCACACCGCTCAGCTGGCCAGGCTCGCCGACGCCGACGACCGCGCCCGGGAGACCCGCGCCGAGCTCGAGGCCGAGAAGGCCCGCCTCGAGTCCGCGATCGACCCGGCCCCCGCCGCACCACCGTGGCTGCAGCCCACGCCCGAAGGAGAGGTGCCGCTGTGGCGCGCCATCAACTTCGCCGACGTCGTCCCCGCCGCCGACCGGGCCGGCCTCGAAGGTGCATTGCTCGCCTCCGGCTTGCTGCTCGCGACGGTCACCGCGGAAGCATCCCTCCGCGCCCCCGACGGTCAGATCCTCATCCGCCCCCACGGCGACCCCGCGGTAACGCCGGTCACTGGCACCCTGGTGCCCGACGACGCATCCGGGCTCCCCGCCGCCACGGTCACCGCCGTCCTCGACCGAATCGGGTACGGCGCCGAGGCCGGATCGGTGTGGGTCGACACCGACGGGTCCTGGGGCGCAGGCGCTTTGTCCGGCCGGCACCAGCCGCCCGCCGCTGCTCACATCGGTGCCGCGGCCCGCGCCGCCGCTCGAGCCCGCCGGTTGGCCGAGATCGCCGAACAGGTGGCGGACCTAGACAGGGCCGCGGAGGTCCGACAGGGCGCTCGGGTAGAGGCGGAGACCGCCCTGGAACGGATCAACGACCGGGTCCAGCGGGCGCCCGTCACCCGAGACGTCTCCAGCGCACGTGTCAGCGCTATCGAGGCAGCAGGTCGCGCCGAGGTAGCACAGCAGGCCGCTGACGGGGCCGCCCGTAGGGCCGAGGAGCTCCGGGCGCAGTGGGCCGCGGCGAGCGCGCGGCACCTCGACATCTGCCGCCAGTTCAGCCTCCCGACCGGCAGTGCCGAGCTCGCCGAGGTGCTGAAGGCGCTCGCCGAAGCGGACCGGACCTGCGCAACGGCGATCCGGATGACCCACGAACTCGACCGGCGGCTGGGCCTGCACGCCGACGCTGTCAATCGGCTCGACCGCGAACGGCAGGCGCGGCGCCAAGTCGAAGCCGCGGCCGACGAAGCGTGGACCCTGTGGCACGGCGAGGCCACCGAGCTCGAGTCGATCCGCGAAATGCTCGGCGCCGACGCCGCCGAAGCGCTCGCGAACCTCAAGGCGGCCGAAGCGGCGTTGAAAGAACGCAGCAGGGAGCTCGGCTCCGCACGGGAGTCCATGGAGTCCCTTCAGCACGACTGCGGCGTCGCTGAGAGCAAAGCAGCAACCGCTGCCGAACAAGCAGAAGCGACCCGTACCGAGCTCGCCACGGCAGCCGGCCGGCTGGTCCGCCGGTACGCACTCCCGGGCCTGGTGGCGGCCGCCACCGGCGCAGCTGTGGAACCGCTCGAGATCGCAGACGTGAGCGTCTCCTCTGTGCAGGCGGCCGCGAACCGGGTCCGTGCCGAGGTCGGCACCGCGACCGCAACGGTGAGCGACACGGCTGCGAGTAAGGCGGAGCAGACGCTGGACCACAACCTGACCGGCACGCTCGACGTCACGGTCGACGTCGAGGACGGCGTACGCCTCGTCGAAGTGTCCGACGCCGCCGGCACCCGGACGGTCGCTGAGGCAGCCGACGAGCTCGAGCGGCTCTGCCAGCAGGGCCGCGATGCCCTCTCGGATCGTGAGCGGCGGGTGTTCACCGAGTTCGTCCTCGGTGGAGTCGCCGAAGAGCTGCGCCGCCGCATCGGGCAGGCCGAGCACCTCATCCACGACATGACCCGCCGACTGGGCGCCATCCGCACCAGCCACGGTATCGGCGTGAAGCTGCGGTGGCGCCTGGCCGAGTCCGCGGACGGCGGCATCGCCCGTATCAGGGAACTCGTCGCCACGGACGCCCGTGTCCGCTCGCCGGAGAACACCGCCGAGCTCACCGAGCTTCTCAAGGCACGCGTCGACGAGTCGTTCGCCCTCGACGCAGCCGCCGGGTTCGCCGCCCACCTGCGCAAGGCGCTGGACTACCGCGAATGGCACCACGTTGAGGTGATCATCATGGGCCCAGCCCCAGGACTGGAGCGGCGCATCGCTCGACGGGCGAAACTGTCCCAGGGCGAGATCCGGTTCGTGTCGTACGTGACGCTGTTCGCAGCCGTCGACGCCTACCTGTCCGGCCTCCCGGACGCGAAGCGTGCCCTGCGGCTCATGCTCCTCGACGACGCGTTCGCGAAGGTCGATGATCGCACGATCGGCGAACTCATGGGCCTCCTGGTCCGGCTCGACCTCGACTTCGCGATGACCGGCCATGCCCTGTGGGGCACCTATCCGCAGGTCCCGAAGCTCGACTGCTACGAGATCCGGCGCGTCGAAGGAAGCGCCGCGGTCACCACCCACGTCCACTGGGACGGCCACAACAAGCACCTGCGAGCTGCCCGGTGACAACACCAGAGGGCGGCACACCATCTAGCCGGCCAAGGCTCGACCCGGAACTGCGGGCGTACCTGACCGACCCGTGCCTGACTCCGCTGTGGGAGGCAGTGCGGAACCGCCTCGAACGCAATCGGCTCCGAGCCGGCGGCGTGGTCACCATCGACCTGGATGAGATCGGAGCCGACCGGCTGTCCGGGCTCCTGGGCAGCAACACGCGCGCCGGCCGAGTCGGGGTGCGGCTCGATGATCTGGACCGTGCCCTGCGTGCCTCGTCCGCTGCCGCCGGCCTCGTGACGGTGGTCGCCGACCTGGCCGGACGACCGCTCGTGGACCGGGCGGCGGCCCGGGAGGACGCAGTGAAGGGCCGGGCAGAGATGATCGGCCTCCTCGATGCTGCGCTCGCCGATGCGGGCCTGACCGATGCCGGGTGGGTGCCCGGATTTGTAGACACAGTCCGCCGGACGGGGCTCTTGACCCGCGCCGGCCCCAGTGCCGCAGCCGCGATCCGCAGCGCTGGAGCAGTCCTGGCCGAGATGCGTGCCGCTGGCGTCCTCGCCCCCGCCACCCAGGACGGAGGCGAGACCGGCCTCGGGGGGTGGGAGCTGGCCGAGCTCGCGAGCCGCTGCACCGGTGACGCGCACGGCCTCGACGACGGTCGGGTCGCATCCGCCCTGGTTCTGCGGGCCGCGGCCACCGCCCTCGAGGTACCGGTCCCAGAGACTGCGGGCGCTCGCCGGGACCTGTGGGGACGACTCGGCGTGACGACCGACCACGTGTCCGGCACTGTGCTGGTGTGGGCCCTGCGACCACCCGGGAACGATCCGTGGTCGGTGATGATGCGGTCCCGCGCCGACTTGGGCCTCGTCACACACCTGACGCTGCAGGAGCTCCACGGGCCGGTCGCCGCGGTGCCCTCTTGGTGCACAGAAGGCACGGTCGTTTCTGTGGTGGAGAACCCTCAGGTTCTGCAGGCGGCAGCGAAGGCCCGCGTACCCGAGGTGCTGTTGTGCACATCGGGGAACCCCTCGACCGCAGGGTGGGTACTGCTCCGCCGCCTGATCGCCGACGGAGCGGCCGTTCGGTATCACGGCGACTTCGACTGGCAAGGTGTCGCGATCGCAGGTCGGGTGCTCGCGGCCGGCGCCTCGCCGTGGCGGATGGCCGCGGAAGACTACAGCGTTGCGGTCGCCGGCTTGCCGTCGGATGCGAACCTTGGCCTGTCCGGCACGCCGGTCGCGACGGCCTGGGACCCGACGCTGGCGATCGAGATGGAGCGCCTCGGTGTCGCAGTCCATGAGGAGCTGATCTTGGCGACTCTGCTCGACGACCTCCACCGTCCCGCGGGGAGCCCGCAGTCAGGCCAGGACGAGGGCACCGAAGCATCCCACTAGCCGCCAGTCGGCGCCGCGGGTGGCGTGTTGCCCATGGTGGCGATCAAGCCGGCGCGTAACGATGGCGCTATGGACTTGTATGAATCAGCGATCCATACAAGTGGGCAGGATCTGCACAGGGTGTCGTGTTCAGGTGGTGGGTGGTCGCCGGCACAGGCCCGACGTGGGAGCCGGCACGGTCGTGGCGATGTTGATCGATCCACGTCGGGCCAGGCTCGGGATCGTGATTGTGCGATCGGCCTTGGACATCGTGCGACGGACATCCTCGCCGCGGTGAATTCGGCGCAACAGGCGGGCTTCAGTGACCGTCATGGGCTTGGTGTCCGCCTCCCGTGCGGAATGAACGGCGCGCGGTGTGACTCGTAGGTCGTCGCCGTCCCGGGTCAGCGTGAGTCCGACGCTGGTCAGTGCGGTGTCGAGAGCCGGTAGCGCTGCGTCGACCTCGTCGATCGGCATGGCTACTGCCGCGGCGAGGTTGGTGAGGCTGATGCCGGGAGCGGACATGATCGTTCCGCCGATGCGTTCTTGGAGCTCGTGGCCTTCGGCGGCGTTGCCGTTGGCGAGGAGCATGGCGGGTCGTACGCCGAGTGCGGTGGCGATGCGGTCCAGGACGCGCAGGGGGAGGTCCCCGGGATCGGCGCCGTTCTCGAGGCGCCGGATGGTCTGGTGGTCGACGCCGACAGCCTTGGCGAGTCCACGAATGGAGTAACCGCGATCGACGCGAAGCGCGCGAAGGTAGCTCGTGTTGATCATGGGAGCTCGTGCACGGTGATGCCGAGCTGGCGGAGCGCTCGGAAGGTGTGGTCGCGGCTTCGTTCTGCCCGCCGGCCATGGACGTGGATGCCCAGGTCGATACGGGCGTCGGTCAGAGCCTTGGCCAGCGCCTTCGGGCTGTGGGGCAGCAACCGGTCGGCCGGGTCGGCGCCGGCTGCGCGGCGAAGGTGGAGCTGAGCCCGTAGCGCGACCCCGGCAGCGGGGGTGAGCTCGATGATCTCGCCGCTGCAGCGAACGACGTGGTCGTCGGGGCTGCAGTCGGCGAGGCGGATGGTCGTAATGTCACCGACGCCGTGTCCGGCCCGGGTGAGAGCTGTCGTGAGCGGCCGGAACGGCTGGCGGTAGGCGAGCATCGTGTCGTCGACCTGCGCGCGGGGGAGGAGTGGCCGCTCCTCGTGGTGGTGTAGCTGCGTGTGATGCACCTTGACGTATAGCTCGCGGTGCCATGCGGCCAGTTGCAGGCCGCGGATGTCAACCGCGAGCTGGTTGTCGGTAGGCGCCTGGTTGAGGAGGTCGAACACCAGGTCTGCGACCGTGTCCTGGGTGGCACCGTGTCGGTCGAATGCGGTGTTGCAGGCCGCGATGACGTCGACCAGGCGGGCCTGGGTGCGGTCCAGGTCGTCCCCGTGAAGGTGGTCGAGGCACGCGTCCCAGAAGCTGGTGAACTCAACCCGGGGCATCCGGGGCAGGTCGCACGCGGGCAGGAGGTTCGGTGTGCGTGCTGTCCGGGCCGGGGCGACGTCGTCGACGTCGCCAATCCGGGTGGTACGGCGGGCGAGCCCGTGGGCGTGAGCCTCGGTCGGCGGTGGTCCGTGCAGGAGCCACAGGTGCTGCAGGCCCGCGCCCGCGGCGAGGTCGCACAGGCGGCCGAGGGTCTGGGGACGCAGTCGTTCGGCGTGTAGCACGACGAGCTCACGGGTTCGGTGAGCAGCGAGCCACGCTTGGGCGTGGACGCTGTCTTCGTACTCGTTGCGCCCTTTGCCTGCGATGTCGCGGCGCTTTCCGAGCGCGGCCAGGACGTCCCCGGCGAGGACGTGAAGGCGTCGGAGGTCGGGGCGCACCTCCACCCACAGCGGTCCGGTGGGGTCTTGGGGGTGGTGGGGAGCTGTGGGCAGCGGACCGTCGAGGACGGGGACGGTGATGATGTCCATCTCAGGTGTGCTTCCGGTTCGGGATCTTGGCGAGGCTGGCGATGGTCGCCTGGGCCAGGCGCTTGTCGAGGCGGGGCGGAGTGCCGACGGGCGCGCTCGGGTCGCGCTCGTAGAGCCAGAGTGCTCGGTGGAGGAAGTTCGTCCAGCGGGCGAGGTTGCCGTGGCAGACCTGGTCGTCGATGGCGGTCAGCAGGGGTGGCTCGGCGTTGCGCAGCAGCGGGTGGAGGCCTTGGAGGCAGTCGAGCAGCTTCCCGCTGGTGAGCGGTTTGACGTGCACGGTGCCGGTGATGGCGTGGGCCAGGAGGGGGTCACGTCTCAGGGCGTCGCCGACGGCTTCGTCGCCGATGAGGATCATCGCGAACCTGGTGTGGGGGTGTGCGTGGAGCCACTGGAGCTGGCCGGCGGCCTCGCTGGTGAGTCGTTCGACGTTTCGGATGACGATGATCCGGTCCTGCTCGCCGAGGGCCTCGATCAGGTCGTCCTGCAGGTCTCGCAGGGGCAGGTCGGCGTTGGGCGCGAGCTGCCGGTAGAGCCAGGTGTTGATCTTGATGGCGTTCTGGCTGGGGGGAAGGTCGATCTGGTGGGAGGCAAGCCGCTGGGTGGCGAGGTAGGCCGATACTGCGGTGGATCGGCCGGTGCCGATGGCGCCGTGGACGAGCATGACCTCGTTGCGGGGGATGACGTACTCGGCGGTGTGGCGGACCTCGGTGAGCGCGGGCGTCGGTAGATGGCCCAACGTAGGGCTGGTGGCGGCGATCGTGCTCGGGGCAGGGCTGCCAGGGGACGGCGTTTCGCGGCCAGGGCGATTGGCGGTGGGGGTCACAGTTCGAGCCTCAGCTGGTCGGGGTCGGCCTCGACGAAGCTGGCGAGGACATCTTCGGCGCCGGCGTCGAGGTCGTCGAAGCTGGTCTCGGCGACGACGGTGCGGTTGCCCTTCTTGTCCCTCACGATGCGAGTAGCGCCGTCGGTGGCCCGCCGGGTGCGGTTGGCCGTGGTGAACCGGGCCACGGCTGCGCGACGGGCCTCGGCACGGTGGGCGAGGAACTCCTCGGTCTGGTCGGCGTTGAGCTGGTCCTTCGGGTAGGCGGTGCCGAGGTGCTCTCCGTCGAGGAAGACCTCGATGAAGTGGCGGTCGTGCGGCAGGTGCCGGATCTCGACCTTGCGCCCAACGGTGCCGTTGAGACCGCCGGTGGGAATGAGCCAGTCGATCGTGTCGAACCGGATCCCGTTCTTGGAGACCTTGACGTTCTTGGCGAGCAGGAAGTCCTGCCACAGCCGCTCGGGGGCGATCTCCTCCAACGGCGTCGCGTCGGCCTGCCACATCTGCAGCGGCGTCCGGCCGGTGCCAGAGATGACGTGGCCGGAGACGTAGTCGTCCATCCAATCCGCGAGCCACACCAAGAACTCGTCCTCGCACATCGCGTGTGTCTCCAGGGCGCTGTGGCCGCGCAGATCCCGGGGGCCTTCGGTGTACCCGGGCAGCACGGATAGGGCGGGCTTGAGGGTGCCGAAGAACCGTTCGATGCGTCCCTTGAGGTGGGGGGAGTACGCCGGAAGGGCGCAGGGGATGATCTCGAGCCGCAGGCAGGACTCGGTGATGATGTCGGCCAGGAACTCCAGACCGCGGTCCCAGACCGCCCGGGTGGGCCGACCGCCGACCAGCGTGTTGCCGTCAGGGGCCGCACGCAACGTGAAGGCCTGCATCAGCGACGCGCGCACCTGCTCCGCGGTGGGACGACCGAAGGTCAGGACCCAGGACAAGACGTAGCGGGTGCGCCCGTCCAGGACCACGGTCAGCCACGGCTTGAGGGCATGGGTGTGACCGGTGGGCACGACGTAGATCGGCAACTCGGTGTGATCCAGAAGCAGGTCGCTCATCCTGTGCGGGTAGTCGTTGGTCAGATAGACCTGCGCGTCCCGGTATCCGGCACTTCCCCGGCGGGCGTAAGTGAGCTGTCCGGTGCCCAATTCCCGGTTCACCCGCCGCTGGAAGGTGCGCAGGCTCGGCAGCTGCAGCTTCGGGCGGGTCTGGGCGAGCAACCGGTGCGCGGCGGCCATGTTGCCGCAGGCGAGGAAGACGGCGGTTGCGATGGTGGCCGGATCCAGGTCCTCCGCGGGCTTCGCCTCGTCGTTGACGGTCGCCGTCAAGGCAATGGAGGTGGCGTCGGCCTTGAGGACGCGGCGCAGGTGCCGCTCGGAGTAGCTAGACTCCGCGGCGTAGTGACGCAGCATGTGCGGTGTGATCACTTCGCCCCGCTCCCGGTGCTCGCGCAGGGCTGCGAGCGCCTTCTCGAGGAGAGGACGTTCGTGCTTGGGCCTGTTCACGGCCGGTCCTTTCGGTAGGAGGTGCTGGACAGCGGCACCGTGTGGAGTGCGGTGTCGGTGAAGGTGGACGATGCGGGGTTGTGGGTGCTGAGCAATCGGCACCCGAGGAACCGCGGGCCCCACAGGTCACGGCCGGAGGCGACGTACTCCAGGACTTGCGAGCGGACCGAGGAAGCAGCCAAGTGCCGGTGGTGGCCGACCTTGACCTCGTCGATCAGCACGCGGCCGTCGGTGTGTCGCCACAGAAGGTCGACGCGACCGCGGCCCAGGCGCGACTCGGCCGCGACGAACTGCCAGTGCGCGGGTAGGGCGAGGTGGCTGAAGTACGACATCACCGCTGCGCGCAGGTTCTGCCGATGCGCGCGCTTCTCGACGGGTCGGACGCCGATCAGCAGTCTGTCCACCGCCTTGGCTTGAGCCTCGAGCGTCGGGCCGGCACCGTCACGTGCGATGGTCGCGATCGCCAGGTGGGCCATGGCGCCCAGGTCGGCGCTTCGCGCCAGTTCCTCGTCCCATTCGGGGATGGTTCCGCGGTAGATGTGCATGCCCGCGGATGGTCGGTCGAGGACGATCCGGCGCAATCCCCGCACCGCGCACCGCGCGAGGTCCTCGGCCGGGATTCGTCGGCGCTGCTCAGTCGGCAGCTCCCGGGGTGCGCAGCAGAAGCCAGACTGCTGCAGAAACACCGGTCTCGCCCATCCAGACACGGCCCAGCAGGCAAGCGGACCAGAACTGCTTGGAGAACCCGAACCGTTCGGTGACCAGGGCTGCTGCCTGCCGGTCACCTCGAGCCCGAATACGGCACGCAAGACCGTGCTGGACCTGGGCCACGGCCTGCGACCGTCGGTCTCCACCGGCCGGGAGCCGGGTGGCGGCCTGAGGGTCTTGTCCGAACTTCCAGGGGTCGACCAAGTAGTCGCGGGGAGCAAGGCTGCGCTGGTCCAGCAGGCGTCGTCGAGCAGACATGCGGCGGACGGTGACGTCGCTCCCATCCAGTGCATTGCCCCGTTACCGGGGCGGGGGCCGACCAGGTTCTGCGGAGGGATGCGCCGTATCGGCGTCCTCCTCGTCATGCCCCACCGGACCACGCCGCTCCATCAGCCACCACGGCCTAGACCCGTTCGTCCAGCTACAACGCGGTGTCGGTGGACGATTGGCCGACGGGCGGGTGTCTGGGCGCGGATCGCGGCCTGTCTGACGCACCCTTGCTGACGAGGCGCGGCGACCGCCGGCACGAGCCGCCATCACCTTGGAGGTAGGTCGATGCACTCCGATGACCTGCCGTTCATCGAGACCGACTTTCACTGGGAGGACGACGAAGGCCGGCCTCAAGCGGTCCTCCGCCTCGGGGAGTTCGACCCCACCCGTGTGCGCCCCGGAGCGACGGCGAGGGCCGGCCGATGGGACGACTCCTACACCCTGCGCATCCTGCGGACTGAGCTCCTCACAGGACACGAAGGTCAGGAGTTCGTGCACGTGACGTTCGAGGCGCCAGCCGACTGGGCCCCGAAGGCTGAGCTCGCCGACGTGCTCCGCGCGCGAGAAGTCGCCGACACCGGCGCCCGCACCGACCTGGACGACGCTCTCACAGAGTTCGGGTTCGACCGCGCCAACCATGAGGCCGAACTCGGCGCGGAGGGAGACGGAGAGGTTCCTGAGGAGCTGCGCGCTGTGTGGACGAACAACCCCGACCCGCTGGACCGGCTCCGCGTCATCCGACGCGAGCAGTACGCCCACCTCGACAAGCACGGCTTCCTCTACGACGCACCCTCAGCAGACCCCGACGAGCTCGGATGGGCCATCAGCGAGATCCTGCGCCTGCGTGACGAGCTCGCCGAGGCGCGCCGCATCGGCACCTGGCTCTACGACCACCTCCCTCCGGCCTCCGGGTGCACGGATGGAGCTCGGCGACGTCTCCGAATGGCCCTGGCTCCTCGAGCAGAACAAAGAGGAGGGCTCGTGAAGACGACACCCGTCGCCGCCGAGCGCGATGGTCGCCTGGTTGTTGTCCGCGGCGTTCCTTACGAGGAAGGACCGGGCGGCGAGGTCCGGCACCCGGCCGACGTCACCGGACGCCTGGACGCACTCTTGACAGAAATGCTGTCGCGCGGCAGCCAGGTCTGCATCCGCCACTGGCAGGACCGATGACCGCCGAACGCCGGCTCGAGCCGTTCAGTCACATCCTCGTCCAGGCCATCGCCACCCACAGCGGCATCGCGCCGCTCGTGGTCTTGGTGCACGAAGGCACGGCGTCCCTGACGCGCCTCGGGGTGCTACCCGTCGGCGGGGCCGACGAGGACTTCAACGACGCCGTGAACCGGCACATCGGACGCCTCGCGCAGCTCACCGTGTCGCAGCGCATCGAGTACCACCAGCAAGTCGACATCACCAAGGACGCACCGTTCCTGGTCCAGACACTTGCGGAGCAGGCCCCTGCGGACTCCATCGTCGAACGGCTCGCGTCCACCGACTTCGCAGCCGAGCTCGCCGCCGAGGGACAGCCGGCCGTCTACCTCGACGACGACGGCAACATCCGGCACCACAACCACCTGGTGGAGCACCTGCTCCTCGAAGCGTTCGAGAACCCGACGGAGGAGAACAAGGCAACGGCGGAGCGCGCCGTCGCCGGCCTCCAGCGCCGGCTCGACCAGCTCCGGAGGCAGGTCGACGCCCCGCTTCCGGAGAGCGAGGTCGGCGACCCGCTCGAAGACATCTACATCCGGCACCACGTCGCCGCGCCAGGGCCCTGGACCATCAACCGCGGCACGATCAGCGACTCGCTCGGAAGGCCGTTCGCCGTCACCGGGTTCGCGGCATTCCCTGCACGGGACCCCTGGATCGTCGACGGGAAGACGGCCGACTTCATCACCCACTCGTGGGAGGACGTTGCCGTCCTCCTCAGGGAGGTCCGACATCTCAGTGCCCGGGTCGGGTACTTGGAGGCCGCGCTCGAGTCCGCGCAGGCGTGCGGGGCCGCCGCGGAGGCCGGACCAAACGAGCTCGGCACCCGACTGGACGACCCTGAGACCGGCCGAAGTCGGCCTCGGCGCCGTGTGAGGTGGAGGGTCACCCGGGAGGAGCTCGACGACGTGCGGAGTCAGCTGGCTGGGTTCGAGGAGCGGTACGGCTATCCCACGGCGCGCCTGGATGAGGTCCCCGAGTTCCAGCTCCCTGACGGCGCGGGCGTCGACTGCGACCACCCGGACCTCGTCACGTGGGCAGGGCTGGAGGCTCGGTACTCCTCGATGCTGGCCGACGAGGAAGGCGCTGAGTGAACGGCCCGTTCCCGCTCCTGGTGGCGGACCTGAGCTTCGACGAAGAGCCGGGCGGCATCCGGGCGTTCTCCTACGACGAGCAGAACCGAGGCCTCGACCACCCACTCGACGTCGGGACCGCCGTCTGGACGCGCGACCTCAACGAACCCATGGGCAGCGAGTACCTCGCCGAGATCACAAACACCCTCGAGGACGGCTGGCCGGTGCACTGGGTGTACTTCCTCCGGGCGACCGACCCCGCTGTCCTCGTGACCGACCTCGCCGCAGCGCTCCACACCACCGTTGAAGACCTGCTGGGCTCCCCATGAACGACCAACCCCGCCGGCCCGACGTCCGGTTCCGGTTCCGGCGGCCACTCACTGACGAGGAGATGGCGGGCATCGAAGCGGCTGCGGAGCGCGGTGGCACCGACGCCGCGTTCGACGCGACCTGGGACGTCATCTTGGGCGAAGCCGAGGGCATGACCACGGCCGAGGCGTCAGAGCGGGGTCTGCGGCTCGACCCGTCTGCCTACGCAATTCCGGAGGGCCAGGCGAGGGTTGTGCAGGGCATCTGGCACCGCCATCGCGGACACACAGGCCCGTCCTTCCTGTGGTTGCAGATGGGTCCCGCGACCTACGCGGACGCCGTGGACGACGTTCCCTGACCGTGGGTCTGCTCCCGGCCCTACCGGTGCCGAGGAGCTGACGTGCGTGGCTGATGCGCGCTCTCACCGCGTGGCGGAGCACGTGCCCCGTCGATCAGGTTGCAGACGATGGGCGTGATTGCCGGATGGCGGTGATGGCTTCGAGGGTCCCGAGTGCTGCGGCGAGCGCCTCGACTGGGTCGCCCTCGGGGAAAGCGGGTCCCGCGGAGGAGTAGAAGCCGCCGTGGAACTCGCCGGTGTGGATCGGGTGGGGGAAGTCCGCAAGCACCGCAATTTCGTGCCCCTCCTCGTCTTGCTCCCAGGTGACCGGCTGCAGGTAGAGGGCGTCGCCACCGATGCCGAGAGCGCGTTCGCGCGTGGCCCGGTCGGTGAACCAGAAGTGGATCAGGTTCCCGTCGGAATCCCACACGGACTCTGGGACGCAGAACCGCTCCCACGTTCCGCCCAGGGCAGCCCGAACCTCCTCCGGATCCGCGCCTAGCGTCTCCGCCAGACGGTCGAGGACATCGACCTCATTCGACTCCGGGCGTGCCTCGCCCAGCACCTCCCAATCCTCCAGGTCCTCGATCGTGCTGGCACCGGGCTCCCAGGCGACCTCCAGGGCCTGGCCATGCTTCCAGTGGAAGTCTTCGCACCACGACAGTGCGTGCTCAAGCTTTGACTGGCGGAACGGGTAGGACAGCTGGATCTGGACGCTGTCCATGCCTTGGTTCTGGATGTCGAGGAGGAACAGCGAGCCGGATCCCTCGGGGTTCGGTATGTCCTCGAAGTCGTATTGCAGCGGGTATGGCTCGAGGCGGTCCTCGAGGTAGTCCACGAAGCCTTGTTCGCCGCCGTATCCCACGCTGAGCACGTCGGTGAGGGAGCTGAGGAGCGGGTCGGAGTCGACGGGCTCGTCCTTCTCAGACGGTGCCATTGCACAACCCTAGGCCCCCGCAGGGGCGGCGGCGCCGATCCCAGGAGGCTCAGCCGCAGACATCGCAGACGCCTGTTGCAGGGATAGCCGTGTTGCAGCCGGGACACACCTTGCTGGGCGCGGACTTGGGCGTTCGTGGCCCGCGGTCACGTCCCTCATGGGAGGGCAGCCAGGCGCCGAAGAGGTCAGGCCTGGCGTCGCTCGGCCAGAGGTCGGACTCCGAGACAAATCCGCCGGTGGCCGTCAGGGCCTCCTCGCGGGAGATGAACCCGTTGCACCAGCCGGTGGCAATCCGGATGTCGGGTCCGCCATCGCGACGCTTCGCCTTGATGTAGCTGGTCGTGGGCTGGAACTCCACAAGGGCCAGGGCTTCGGCCACGGCCTGGACGACGCGACGGTTCTCGGGCTTGACCAGCTGCAGCACCGTGTCCAGGTCCCGATGGACCCGGCCGGCACTCATGCGAGCGCCTCGCCGCGAACCTCGCGCCACCGCTCGGCAGTCTCAGCCGTAACGGCCCACCACACCTGACCGCCGTTGTTGGGGATGTGGTCGCCCCCGGCCACCAGGGGCCAGTAGTGCTGGCCGCGGGAGTTGGCCGGAACACCCGGGTAGTTCGTCGCCAGGTGCCGCGGGAACTTCCGCGGCGCGTCACGCCACTCGTTGACCGTCATGCCCGCGCGCGCCGCGACCTCGCTCGTCGGCAACCAGATCTCGCCCGCCTCGCGCGCCTTGACGCACACGTCGAGGGCCATGGTCCACCGCTGAGCGGTCAGCGCGGAGCTGGCCGACAGCCGACGGAGGTCCTCGACCGACCACGACGGACGACCCGCCAGCCCGGAGTTCTCATCGGGACTCGGTGCGTCCTCGCCGCCGCCCGAGAGCGGCCGGGCGTACGGAGTCACGTTGACGTCGATCTGACCCTGAACGTCAGGGCTCCGCTCCGCCTCCCATCTGGCTACCAGGCGGGTGATCTCGTCGTAGTCCTCAAGCCGAACCAGTACCGGCACCCACTGCGCCATCGCGCCTCCTCCAGAGTCCAAGCGCGTACCTCGCGCTGATAACCCCACAGTAGTGGACGTCAATGGGTTTGGCAATGGATTAGTAGTGGGATTGCTAGTGCGGCTGCAGCGGGACTAGCCGTCGTGCGACGGCCGAGTCTCCTGGATCACCACGCAATGTTTGCGTGGGGACAGTAGCCCGGGAGATGCCGACCCAGCGCGGCGCAAGACATCTCTTCAGGGGCGTTGGCCAGGAGGCGGGTGAACATCGCGCGGTCACAGCCAGTGCGGGTGCGGTACGTCATCAGCACGACGACTCGCAGACGGCCCAGGGTGGGGGCTGCGGCGCGGATGGCGCCCTTCGCCCACCTCGAGCTGCGGTACTCGACCCAGCATGTGTGCCCGATGGCAGCAAGGAGCACCCCCACGGGGCCGAATACCGGGTGCAGCGCGAGCGCCGACAGGACAGCTGCCGCGAGCGTTGCGCTCAGGAGGACCCCAGCTCGGCGCAAGGTCACCTGGTGGCGGAGGAACTCCCGGACGGCCCTGGCCGCCGCTTCGTCGCGGTCCATCCCTGCGATCTCCTCCCAACTCAACTTCACGGGGTGCCGATCGGCTGTCGGTGGCAGGTGATTGTCAACGTCGTGGGTGGTCACCTGAGACTCCTGGTTCGGGAAGCAATGGTCTGAGCCGCCGGAGCGCATTGGAAGTCCGGGGTCCGGCAGGACAGCGGACTCTTCGGCTACCGGATGCGTTGCCCTGCGCAGGGCCCGGCTGACCGCTTCCCATCGGCACCGGCGGCGCGCGTCTGAACCGTCGCCACGAGGACCGGACGAGCCGTCCGGCGGCGGAACAAAGAACACTATGAAAGGCGGAACCCGATCCCCTGAGAAGGACCTCCGTGGTGCGGCCGGGAGGATGGGCCGCGGGTCACTCGCGTTCTGAGTAGGGCTCGGTCGAGGAGTCCGGACTCGGGAGCTCGCCCTGGTCCCAGCACTGGAGGGCCTCGTCGGAGTCCCCGGGGGTTCGTCTGAAGCGGCCGGCCACGTTCTTCGCCCTGGTGGAGGTGGCCTTCCCGAGCACCCGCGACACGTCGGCCACCTCGGTCCGTACGGCGGTGGCTCGCTGTCCGAGCTCGGCACGGGCCTCTGCCAACTGAGGGCGCTGTAGTTCCTTCTCCAGGGTCGGCAGCTCGACCCGAGCTGACCCGGCGAACGCCTCGACCGCCTCGAGAGCGCGGGTCGATGCCCGCTGCATCTCGGGGATGGAGAACACCCGGTGGATCTCGAGGGGATCGATGCGCCGCGCCGCGTCGAGCCGAGCGGTTGCAGTCTCGACGAGCTGCTCATCGAGCTCCCGCTGTGAACGGAGCAGGCCCCGCGCGTCGGCCAGCGCCGACTCCAGATGATCCGGGTCGGTGATGCGGACCCGCTCCAGCCGCAGGTACTCCTGCAGATGAAGCGCCTGCTCGGCCACCAGGATCAGACGCAGCGTCCCTGCCACGCCCTTGGGGCTTCCGGCACGCGCGGTCGCCGCCGCCCGCTTCGGGAGCACTGCGTCGGGGTCGAGCGCGTTGACGGTCTCCAGCGCGTAGGCGCGCAGGCTCTCCAGGGCCCTGAGCAGGTCACGCTTCGCCCCCGCGACCTCGTCCCAGTCGGCGTTCAACAGGTGGCCGCGCTGCCGCGTGGCCTCGACGACCTGCTGCAGGTACCGGAATGTGCCAACCACGTCACCGATCTCGCGGGCCCGGGTGTGACGCGCGATGTCGGAGACCTCTTCCCCGACCTGCTCCACGGTCGCTTTGACGTCGGCGATCGCGGAACGCAGAGCGAGCGACACGGCTGCCTGCTGCATCGCCAGCGCCTGCTCGGGCTGGAACGTCACCTTCTCGAAAGTGAGGTCTCCGGCGAACTTGTTGCCGTCCCGCACGTAGCCCCGCAGTGCCCCGTTCTTGGTCTGCTCGCCGAACTGGGCGACCTTCGCCAGCCCGTTGGCATCCAGGCGAAGGAACTCCTCCGCTGCACCGGTCATCGCCTGCGCGGACCCGGCGATCGCCGCCGCATCGGTGATCGAGGTCGCCGAGCGCCGGCGCGCGAGCTGGTCGGGCCCGAGGATCTCGCGGAGGACGACGTCCACGGCGGCGGCGTCACCGCGCACGTACAGGCTGCCTTCGCCGTCGAGGAACAGGGTCACTGCACCATCGGCGTCCTGTTCGTCGGACTCTCCGGGGTCCTTCTCGACATCCTCGCTGGCCTCCACGGCTCGAGCATAGGGAGGACTCCCGGTTCAATCCCAAGAACGCCGAAGGCCTCGGGTGACCCCGGAGAGGTCGTGAGGCCGCCAAGCACCCCGCCTGCGGCGACGGATGTCGGTGGGGCTGTCCGGTCAGGCGTTGGCCAAGGCCTGCGCGTCGGGAACGGAATGGGGAACCGCGGAGTACACGAACTCCTTGCCCCCGCGACCGGGTGCGCTTGATCGTGTCTTGCGCAGGGCGCCGGCCGCGACGAGGCGCTTGAGGCGATTGTTTGCGTTCTGCGAACTGAGGGACAGGGCATCGGCGATGTCGTTCGCCTTGAAGGTACCCAGGCGGAGGGCAGTGGCAAAGGTGTCAGCCAGCATGCGGTCGCCGACAAGCTGGAGTGAGCCAGCAGCGTTCAGGACTGCGATCTGCAACTCGCGACGCTCAAGGCACATCTCGACTGCCTCGAGATTCTCGGCGTTCAGGCCGGCCACCTTCACCGTCGCGTCGTGATCGCCCGGGCTGAAGGTCGACGCGAACTTGGCCAGAAATTCGTCGGCGAAACTGATCGTCATGGCCTCGACGCCGTGGAAGTCGATCGTCAGGTCGATGCCCTGTTTGCCGGTGAGGGCGTCCTCGAGCCGGTCCCGTCCCTCGCGCCCCTGCGCACGCGTTGTGGGAAAGTTAGCGAGTTGGACCACGCTGAACAGAATCGGTTCTGTCATCGCATCTCCGGTTTCATTGTCCCGATTGAAGCATAGTTCTACTCTCTTGTCGGCATCCGGTGCGCGAGCCACGCCCACGTACCGGTCGTCTGGTCCGGCCGGTCGGAAAGGGTCTGCTCGCGCGTTTCCGCGTTGCCGCACACCCTGATCTCGCCGCGGCCGGATCGCATCTGGAAGTGGATCCTGCCGTGATGCCGGGTGTGGTCGACGAGGTCGCTGAGTCCGTTGCCCCTGTCGTCCTCCACGCCGCTCACCCCTGCTTGTAGGGCGGTCGACAAGGCGATCTCGTCCCGGGTGAGGTGGCTGTGGCGCGGGTTCCGCCTCAGGTGGTTCATGACGCCGATCCCGGTGTCGCACACCGCGAACTCCAGTCGCGGAGCGTCCGTCGTTTCGCCGGTGTAGGTCTGCGCGGCGACGAACGCGCCGGTGACACTTCTGCCGTGCTCCACCGCGTTGGCAAGCAGTTCGCCACAGGCCCGGTAGACGACGTGGCCAGCCGTCGGGGAGTAGTCAGCGTAGAAGCTGGTCACCAGTCGCCCCACTTGATCGGCCACGTCATCGACGTTCCCCTCGGTCAGGTGGGTGACCTCGAGCAGGCGCCCTTGAAGGTCTGTGCGTGGACTAGTCGGCACCCTGCCGACCACCCGGGTGCGGGACGGCATGCGGCGCAGCACGTTCATCCGCTCCAGGTATGACGCAACAGAGTCATCAGTCGGCACCTTCACGGTCACGGGGATGGACTCCGCGGAGGCCCAGTGCGCCGTTGCTACCAGCCCGGCTAGATCGAGGGGACTGGCGAAGCCCAGTTGCGTGGCATCGAGGAGCAGGGAGTCAAGGCCAGTCTCGAACGTCATGATCCCGGCGGTCGCGAGCGGCTTGTCGCCGACCAGGACCAACTCCATGACTCAAGTCTCCCGCGGCGAGCTTCATCCGCCTCGCACCCGGAGTCTCTTGCGCCGAGCATGTTCCAGATGTATCGTTTTCACGGAAGCCGATGAAACCGGTGAAGAGAAGGCCCCTCGGGCCGCGAACCTAGGAGAACTGCCATGGAGAAGCAGGACGAGAGCCGCAAGAAGCTGACGATCATCATCGACGGCCAGCGGTACACCACCCGCGACGACGACCAGGAGGCAGCCTCTCTCCTGCGGCTCGCCGGAGCCGACCCCGCGCAGTACGACCTCGCCAGGATCAAGAACAACGGCGAGTACAAGGTCTTCCGTGACGAGCGGGTCCTGGACCTCGAGGACGGCGACGAGTTCGTCACCGTGCGGCAGAGCGCCCCGGTCGCCTGAGATGAACGTCTCCGGAGTGTCCGACGGAGCCGTGGGATTCGTGGCCGACCTCGAAGCGGAGGGCCTCGAGCCCGAGGTCCGCGGGGACGTGGTGGTGTACCGCATCGTTCCCGCGGCCGGAGCCTACGCCGGCCGGCCTGTCGAGACGGGAGTCAGCGTTCAGGAGCTCCAGGGCTGGCCGGCGGTGCCGCCGCACTGGATCCATGCCCCCCAGGAGGTGCGGTTCGCCCAGACGAACGCTGACCGCCAAGGGGTCCTGGACGGTTGGCAGCGGCACTCCCGCGACACCGGCCCGTGGGACATGTCCCGGCGCCCCATCCTCAACTGGCTCGCCCACGTGCGCGGCGTCCTCGGCCAGGCGGTGTCCGATGCAGCCTGACTCAGTTGCGATGACCGAGCAGGTGCACACAGAACTCGCTGGGCACCTCCTTCGAGACGACGGCGACGAGGACGTGTGCCTCGCCACCTACTCCGTATCCACCGGGGCGACCCGCACGTCGCGCCTGGTGACCTCCGTCGAGCTCCCGGGGCCGGGAGAGCGCGCCGTCCACGGCAACGCCTCGTTCGCCGGCGAGTACGTACTGCGCGTCGCGTCCCTGGCTGCGAGCCGAGGTGAAGGGGTGGCGGTGTTGCACTCCCACCCCTTGGGCACCGGCTGGCAGGAAATGAGTGCAGAGGATCGAGACGCCGAGCGGTCCTATGCCGCCTTGGTCCAGCGCATGACCGGTCAGCCCCTGGTCGGCATGACCCTGGCGGGTGCCGACCAAGCCTGGTCCGCTCGTACATGGGTCGGGGAGCAAGCCAGATGGTGCGGGTCCGTCCGGATCGTCGGGCCACGCCTCCAGGTCACCTGGAACGACCGCCTGATCCCGCCACCTCCCCAGCGAGAGAGCCAGGTCCGGACCATCTCCGCATGGGGGCCACAGGTGCAGTCCAGCCTCGCGCGCATGCGGGTCCTGGTCGTCGGTGTGGGCAGCGTCGGCCTGGACGTGGCGCAGAGACTCGCCGCTACCGGCGTACGGCAACTCACCGTGATGGACTACGACGTCGTCGAGCCGGCCAATCTCGACCGGATGATCGGCGCCACTCGTCGCGACGCCGCTCGGCGTCGCCCGAAGGTCGAGGTTGCTCATCGACTGATGTACTCCGCGGCCACCGCCGACAGGCCGACCATCGAGGCTCTCGCTACGAGCATCTGCTCCCCGGAGGGGCTGCGGGCCGCGCTCGACCACGACGTCATCTTCTCCTGCGTGGATCGACCCTGGCCACGAGCGGTGCTCAACACCGTCGCCTACGCCGACCTGATCCCGGTCATCGACGGCGGCATCAGCATCGACACACTCCCGGGTGGAGGGATGCGCGGGGCGAGTTGGCGCTCGCACACGGTGACCCCCGGCCGCCCGTGCCTCACCTGCACGAAGCAACTGGCGCAGCAGGAGGTCACCCTCGACATGGACGGTCTCCTCGACGACCCCGAGTACATCCGGCGAGCAGGGCGCGCCCGAAGCGCCGGCAGCCCGAACGTTGCTGCCCTGAGTGCCAGCGTCAGTGCCGCCGTCCTCGCCCAGTTCGTGAGCCTCGTCGCGGCACCGGCCGGTCGAGGCGTGCCCGGCCCACTCCGCTACGTCCTCGCACCGCACGCTCTCGAGCATCTCCCTTTCGAGACACTGCCGTACTGCCGCTTCGAGGCCCGGCCCGGTGAGGGGGACACCCGCGTGGACCTGACCCGCAACGAGGGACCGTGGACCAGCAGGCCCCTCAGGCCGAGAAGTCGACGGTCCGCCCGTGAACATGTCGAGGACCTGCTGGAGCGGCTCGCCAACTCGTACCTCGGGCGGTGACAGGACGTCCGCGCTGGTCAGCCTGTCGAGGGCGCGGTCGTTCGAACCGCGACGATGACGCGCCACGTTCATGCATGCCACGAACTTTTGACCGTCTAGGCCTCATCTGTCGGGTCCGCCCGGAATGATGCGTCTTGGCGCACTTGGCGCCGCACTGCCGGGAAGGTTGAGGGACGTGGACGGGTACGTCGTGATGTGGGACGGCGTCGACCGGGTCGAGCTGCCAGCTGCTGGCCGCGACGCCGGGAGGGGATTGGAGATCTCCATCTGGGACCGCGACGAGGCCCTCGCAGAGTTCGCCGCCACCATGAGCGGAGGCACCCCCCTTCCGTCCGGAGGTCTTCGCGTGCCGGTGGCGCTCCTGCCGCGCCCAGACAACAACTACGACCCACTCGCGGTTTCCGTAGCCGTGCCACAGGACCCGGCCGAACCCCGTACGCGCGACGACAGACACCTTGGCTATCTCTTCATCGACGACCTGGAGAAGTTCGGTCGAGAGCTTCTGCACGACCTGGCGCGGTACGGCGGAGGAGAGGTCCGGGCGACGGCCATCCTTCGGCCCCGATCCGCGCCGCGTCTGGATGTTCCCGCCCCGCGCGACGTCGGCCGGAGTGTCACCGCCTTCCTCGCTGCGCCGGCAACCCCGCCCCTGAGCAGTCGCCCTACTCTTTCCAACCTCCTCGGCATCGAGGCCGAACGGCAGGAGAAGACGCGGTACGCCATTGAGTGCATCACCACCTACCCGGCGCCCGCCGCGCAACCGGCGCGCATCGACCTGGTCACCCGGGTGGACAAGAGCCTGGCCCTCCTCGATGCGACCAGCGGGAGGGAAGTCGGCGTCATCTACTTCCTCGACGCTGACACGGCCGGCATGCTCACCCTCGCTGACGAACGGCAGCGCACGGCAGTACTCGAACAACTCGCCAGGCTCCAGGTGCCGATCCTGCCCCGCAGCCCTGTCCCCGAGCAGATCCGGCGAAGCTACCCGGACATTGACGGTCTTCCGCCGGCCAACCTGTACCTGTACCACCGGCACGGCGGGCTCGACTTCCGCTACCGCGACCACCGGGACGCCCGAAACCGGGACACGGCCGTCGGGTACTACCACTCTGAGACCGGCCAGATCTGGGTGGAGGACGCGGACCTCGTCCCGCACGTCGTCTCCTATGCCGCGCGGCTGGGGCTCCAGATCGGACCTGTGGAAGCACCGAAGGTCCCGTGGAACCTCCAGTGGGAAGTGTTTGTCAACGACCGGCGCGGCGACCCGAAGCCACCATCGCCGAAGGCATTCGAGTACCCATGGCAGGTCAAGCTGCATCCCGCTCCGTTGCGAAAGATCCCGGACGGGATCCTGGCTGCATTGACCCCGCGTCACCCAGAGTCGAAAGCCCGCGATGAAACGAGGCGTCCTGCTGAGGACCGATTCTGGCTTTGGGAGCGGTTCGTGTCCGAACGATCCCTGCTGTTCCCCGACCACAAGGCACTCCGCATCCGTCGCGGCTGCCGCCTGTGCTCGAATCCTGCGCTCGAGTTCACGACGCCCATCTGCACCGAGCCGCTGGCCTACTGCCACGCGTGCCTCCGGACGGCGACAATCGGCGGTCAGGTGAGTGGCCGTCAGGGGGTCGTCCGCGCGGTGAGAGAACTTGCAGCCCTGGAGTTCGACAACTCCCCGATGCTGGCCGAGCAGTTGGAGACGATCCACGTCGATCCGACCGACCCCAGAGCGGCTGTCGACATCGACCGGCTCGTCCTGCTCCGGTTCGGGGTCGGCGGCGGCTTCGCGTGGACTCGGGTACTCGAGGAGGCCGGTCTCGCCAAGGACGGTCTCCGTGTCGGCCGAGGCACGCTGATCCGCGCCCGCGACGGCCACCTATGCATGTCGCTACGCGAGAAGGCTGTGGACGACTTCCTGCACCAGCACGGAATCAAGCACGACCGCGAGCCGCTGTACCCACAGCATCTCGAGCTCAACGCCAGCGGGAAGCGACGTGCGGACTGGAAGCTCTCGGACGGCACGTTCGTGGAGTTGTGGGGCCTGCCCAACCAGGCTGCCTACGCAGAAAAGATGAGGCAGAAGCAGCAACTTGCCAAGGCGACCGGTTTGCGCCTCGTGGGACTCGTTGACGCGGACCTGCCCCGCATGCCCGAGATCTTCGCCGACTGGCTGCCGCCGGGGATCCTCGGCCGCACCACGTGGCAGTGGTCGCCCGTCACGATCATCGCCGACCCCGTGAAGCGGACGAGGGCGGCGAGTGCCCGCCAAGGCCCTGGGGATGGCCGAAACGACTACAACGCGGAGCAGCGGGCACAGCGCCTGGACCGATGTGCGCGCGCGGTCGCCCTGCAGAGATCAGGCCTATCCCGCGCAGAAGTCGCCAAGGAGCTTGGCGTGGGGCAGGAGACCGCTGAACAGCTGCTGCGCGATGGCAAGTTCTACGCGGAACCGGCCATGGATCCCGCCCGGCAGAAGGCGGCAGGGGCAGCGCGGGTGGCGCAGGCCGCCGGGCAGACACGGGCAGAATTCCAGCAATCGGGGGGCCTGTCACGAGCGAAAGCATTCGAGGCTTGGAAGGACGCCGCGGTTCTCTTCGTGTGCGAAGTAGAGGACGGCCCGGCCCCTGACCGCGGCTGAATGCGCGGTCGGCTACGCACGCGCGTCGCCACCAAAGCGACTGAAGGGACGTTCACCCTGAAGCGCTGCTTCAGAGTGAACGTCCGTCGTGTGACTAGGCAGGGCTCTGGTGTTAGCCGGTGGGCGTGGCCCAAGAGGTGAGGTGGAATCCACGGCAGCGACCGCAAAAGTAGGAGCGACGCTCCACCTTCGCGCTGGCGTCGCCGGGCACACCTGCCGCGACCACGCTGGCCTTCCCGGCTCGCGTCACCTGTGCACGGTGCAGGACCGCTACCGCCTCGCGATGGTCGCGGTAGCGCCGCTTGCGGCAGCTCCTGACGCTGCCGCGGCGAACCGTCCGCTTACCCGGCTGCACCGGTCGCCTCCGACTGACCGCCGGCGAACAGATCCAGGTACAGCGCCCCGCCGATCGTCGCGGCCGCGGCCAGACCGGGTGGTCCGAAGGTGGTGCACGTCGCCATCACTGCGGTGGCCACGACGGTGACCGTCTCGCGGTACTCGACGTCGTGCCGCATCCGATCC
The DNA here is from genome assembly GCF_051280635.3 of Nocardioides proteolyticus. Taxonomy (NCBI): domain Bacteria; kingdom Bacillati; phylum Actinomycetota; class Actinomycetes; order Propionibacteriales; family Nocardioidaceae; genus Nocardioides; species Nocardioides proteolyticus. The sequence goes on from NZ_JBNBPO030000027.1 coordinate 25,740, forward strand.
CGGTGCCGGCGGATCTTCCGCGCCAACTTGCGAGCCGCGTTGGCGGCCCGCTTGATGGCGCGGCTCATTGCACGTCCCAGCCGGTGCCAGAAGGGACCGCTCTTCTTCGACTTCTTCTGAGTGGTTACTCGTTTCATGTCGAGCACTGTAGGCACAGGAGAGGGCATACCACTACCCCATTGCCTACATTGGCGCGGATTTTTACTAAGGAAAGTTGTATGCTCTGGCGTTGTGGGCTATCTGGAGCAGGTCGTGGACGAGTTGGAGGCCGTCGAGCCCGAGCTGAGGTTCGGCGAGTTCGTGAAGCGTTGTAGAAGGCTCACCGGCAAGAGCCAGCGCGAGTGGGTCGAAGAGCTCGGAGGGGTCATGACCGTCTCCTACCTTGGCTTGGTGGAGAAAGGCCAACGGATCCCATCGGAGGAGAAGACCCGACTCTTGGCGGACAAGTTGGGCGAGGACCCGGTCTTGCTGGTGGGGTTGCGCAACCAGTCCCGGTGGGCGAGGGCAACCGAAGGGCTCGCGAAGCTCGGCACCGGTCAGACGACGACCGTGGACCTGACGTCGGCGTTGTCGCAGGTCGACGCCGATGACCTGCTGCCCAGGCGACGGGGCCGGCCGTCGAAGGCAGACGCGGTGCGGGGCGACCTCATCAGGAAGCTGGCCGAGATGGACGAGCGCGACCTGCTGAGGATCTCCGGGTATGTCGACGCGATCCTGGAGAACCGGGCCACCTGACCCGCGGTCTGTCGTTGACAGGGACGCTCCTCAGCGTGCGGGGTCTGGCATGAGGTCGAGGTGGACCGACCGCCATCCGGGGAGGTCGAGGCATCTCCGTCCCGGTGGACGTAGACCCGGCCACCGGCAGGGCGAACGGCGAGGAATGCGGCGACGACCTGGTCCGCGGACGACTAGCTTGGAATCGACCCGTGAGCGAGAAGGTCCCGGCCGGCGGGATTCACAGCCCGCACGCTCCCGTCGGTCTCGAACTCCAGCAACGCCATCCCGGCCCGGTCCGCCCACCCGACCGCCTGCTTGGTGTACCCCGACAATGAGAAGAACACCGCCCTCGCCTCCTCGAGCGCAGCGATCCCGTGCAACGCCTGCACCCGATCCCGGCCCGTCGGCAGCGCCTCCATCTTCACCTGGCACACCAGGCCGTCGGCCACGACATCCACACCACCGTCAGCTCCCGTCGGCGTGCGCCGTACCCGGGAGAACCCCAACGAGCCCAATACCTCCGCGGCGTACTCCTCCGCCGCCGCGTGCCCCTTCACTAGCCGGGCAGCCGGCAACACCGGCCGCCCACGGACTGTCGCCGCGCCCGCCGCGCCCGCCGAGCCCGCCGGGGCCCCGGTGTTCCCTGCGTGCAGCCACCGCAACCACCGGACCGCGTCACCGGCCGAGACCAGCTCCGGGGCGCTCGTGCCCGTCAACGGGGCGTGAGCGTGCACCAGCCGCAAGAGGTACGGCACCGTGTCCGGCGTTGTGTACGCGGCCAGGTCCTCGAGCAGCTCGGTCACCGCAACAGCCCGCAGGACCCGCAAGGCGACGTTGCGGCCCGGCCACACCGCAACCTCCGACCACGGCCGATCCGTACCTGCCCGCAGCACGTCGACAGCCAGCTGTCCGTCCGGTTCGGACACGAGCCGGCCGACCAGCCACACCGGCTGCCCGGGCATCCCGGGCATCGTTCGACCGGCAGCTGCCAGGTCCTCGTCGAGGCCGTGCACACGAAACAGGCCGTGGGCCCCGGACAGCCGCCCACACACTCCGCCCGACGAGCACCAACGGCCAGTCGCATCGACGTCCCGGTCAGCTTCGAAAGTCCCTTCAAGGAACACCAGCCGATCTGCCGGCGTGAACTCCTCGGCCGGCGCGGCCACACTCGGCGAGGCCAGTTCCGCCAACCGGTCAGCAAGACGTACTGCCGCCGGCCGGCTGTCCACCGTCTCCGACTCCTCCGACGCCCTGACGGCGGCCTGCACGGCGAGCACCGCTCGCGAGGTGTCGGTCTGCGGTGCCCACGCCTCGGAGCCGTCTGGAACGTCAGCAAGGAAGTCGAGCGCCGTGGACGCCGGCCCCCCGCACGCGGCCATGAACTCGGGCGGGAAGTCGAAGAAGACCTCCTCAACGTCGAGGGAGAGCAGCTCCGCCGCCGTGTTGCACTCAGCGGCACCACCGACCGACATGAGGTTGTCGAGGTACGACTTGGGGATGGGCACGCTGCCGACGGTACGAGCAGCGCAGCCCCTGCGCCGTCGAATCGCGCAACCTTGACCAACGCGACGGCGCTTGGCGAGGCGCTCGACAAGTCCTCCCCGCGCCGGTGACCGGCGCGCCCCCTCAGGACGGCCCCAGGGCCCCGGTTGGCGAACCAGACGGAGCCCCGCGAGGTGGTGACGAGATGGTGGGGTGGGCGGGAGTTCAGGTGTCTGCACGCGGCTTTTGTGTTGCTCGGGCGATGGGGTCGCTCCCGCGCATACACTGCTCACCATGCGCGTTGCACTGGTCGCCCTGGTCACGACGGATCTGCGAATGTCCGGGTGGCCGTTGGATGGACATTGGATGTCCGATCACACCTGATCTGAGCTCTCGCACGAGGGCGCCGGTCTTCTCACGTCCTTGAGCGACAGATTCTCAGTGGGGCGCGACTCGCCCGTCGGAGTCTGAAGCAGCACACGGAAGGGATCGGGACCCGGATGGGTCTCGGTCCCTTCCGCGCGTCCAGCGCCAGCCGGTGGGCGTGGGCGGTCAGCGACCGAGCAGGCGGCTGAAGAAACCCGCCCGTCGGTCGGCCTTGGGGTGCCCGAGGCACCACTGATCGGCGGGCACGGAGGCCTTGACCTGCGCGACGTGCTGGCCGCAACCGGCCCAGGTGGTCTTGCCGCAGGTGCGGCAGGTGGTGGGGCGACACATGATGTCTCCTTCGAGATGAGTGGCCGGGGTGCCGGCGGGTGCCCGGGAGCCGGGCAGTCTGGGGTCAGTCGTGGGCGAAGGTGATCGTGGGCAGGACCTTCTTCAGCCAGGCGGGGGTGTACCAGGCTGCGTCGCCGGTGAGGCGGAGCAGCACGGGCAGGAGGACCAGCCGGACCAGGAAGGCGTCGAGCAGGACGGCGACGCCGAGCACGACTCCCATCTCCTTGGGCGGGATGGGTCCGGACAGCGCGAAGGTGAAGAAGACCGCCACCATCACGGCGCCGGCGGCGAAGATGACGCGGCCGGAGTGGGCGAGGGACCCGACCATGGCGTCCTTGGCGTCGCCCGAGCGCTCGTAGTGCTCCTTGGCGGAGGCGAGCAGGAAGACGGTGTAGTCCATCGCGATGGCGAAGATCATCGCGAAGAAGAACACCGGTGCCCAGGCGTCGAGGAAGCCCTGGGGCTCGAATCCCAGCAGGTTCGCGCCGTGTCCCTCCTGGAAGACCAGGCGGGCGACGCCGAACGCGGCGGCCGTGGACAGCAGGCTGGCGAGGGTGCCCAGGAGGGAGATCAGCGGTGCCTGCAGAGCCACGAGCAGGAGCAGGAAGCCGAGCACCAGCACCACGCCGATGACCAGGGGCGTCGACTCGTCGAGCTGGGCCTTGAGGTCGAGGTTCTCCACGGGCGCTCCGCCGACGAGCGCGGAGCCGGGCAGATCCGCCCGGAGCCGGTCCACAGTGTCGGCGAGTTCGGGGTCGGAGGGGTCGACGCTCGGCACGGCCTGGACCAGGACGAGCCCTGAGTCGTCGGTGGCAGGCATCGGTGCCATGGCGGCGGTGATGCCGTCGTCGGCGCTCAGCACGGCGGTGGTGGCCTCGGCGTCGGCCTGGTCGGTGAGGATCTGCAGGGTGCCGGGGGCCCCTTCGCCGAAGGACTCCTGGACACGGTCGTAGCCCACGCGGGCCGAGGCGTCCTCGGGCAGCACCTTGATCGAGGGCATGGCGGTCTGGAGGCCGATGATCGGGGCGGCGAGGGCCAGCAGGATGACCAGGGAGGCGAGGCCCCAGGCGACGGGGCGCTTCCAGAGGCGCTCGCCCCAGGCGGCGAACCTCGGTGAGCGGTGCTCCCCGGACTTCGACCAGGGCAGCGCGAGCTTGTTGATGCGGTCGTCGAGCTTGAACAGCACCAGCGGCAGCAGCGTCAGGGTTGCGGCGAGGACGAAGATCACCGAGAGCATGATCCCGCCGGCCATGGACCGGAACGAGGGGGAGGGCACGAGCATCACCGCGGAGAGCGAGATGAGCACGGTGAGCCCGGAGAGCAGGACGGCCTTGCCGGCGGTGTCCATGGTCTGGGCGATGGCCCACTGCCGGTCGGCGACGGCTCGCTGGGGGTCGGCGGAGCGGCGGGCGGCGCGCGCGGCGCGGTAGCGCACGACGAGGAAGAGTGCGTAGTCGATGCCGAGGGCGAGGGCGAACATCATCGCGAAGTTCATCGCCCAGATAGAGACCGGCATCAGCTCGTTGATCAGCACCAGGGAGCCGGCGGAGGCGACGAGCCCGGCCAGGGTGAGGAGGAGCGGCAGCCCGGCGGCGACGAGGGCGCCGAAGGCGAGCACCAGGATGGCCAGGGTGACCGGCCAGGACATGAGCTCCGACTTGAGCATCGCGTCGAGGTTGGCCTCGTTGAAGTCGCTCCACAGCAGGGAGGACCCGGTCGGGTTGACCTCAACCGCGTCGGTGGAGAGGCCTTCGAGCTCGCCCTTGAGCTCGGTGGCGACCCGGACCATCTCGTCGGTGTCGGCGCCGGCGCCGGCGAGGATGATCGCGGTCTGCCCGTCGGCGGAGATGGTGGCGTCGGGCATGGGCTGCACGACGTCGGCGATCCGAGGCTCGTCCTCGAGGATCGCGGTCACCTCGGCCAGCACCTCCTTGCCGTCGCCCTCGGTGACCGGACCGTCGGTGGAGCGGACGACGACCTGGATGGCGGAGGAGGTGTTGCCGCCGAAGTGGTCCCGGGCGAGCTCGCGGGCCGCGACGGACTCCGAGCCGTTTGCCTGCCAGCCGGCGCCGGAGAGGTTGTGCTCGACCTGGGGGGCGAAGGCGCCCAGGCCGACGATGGCCAGGAGCCAGGCGACGGTGACCAGCCTGGCGTGGTCGGTCACCCAGACGCCCAGGCGGCCCAGGGGGCCCGGTGCGTGGGCGACGTGGCGGCCAGGGCCCTCGACCGAGGCCGGAGCCGTGCCGGAGCGGGAGGCAGGGGTGGTACTCATCGGGTTTCCGTTTCTGTGAGCGTGCGGGAGTCCGCGTCGAACAAGATCGATCGGCCGGCGGCGGTGCACCGGACCGCGGTCATAGGAGGCCGATCAGAGGAGAGCGGGCAGGGCCTGGGTGGCGGTGTAGGTGGCGACGCCGAGGACGAGGAGGGTGAAGGCGCCCTGCAGCCATGCGGTGTCGAGCCGACCGGCCAGGCGGGCCCCGGCGATGGCCGCGAGGGCCGAGGGGACGGTCAGGGCCAGCACGACCGGCCAGTCGGGGCTGGTGCCGGCGCCGGTGCGTACGGCCAGGGCCGCGGCGCTGGTGATGGTGATCACGACCAGGGAGGTCCCGGCGGCGTACGACATCGGGAGCGCGAGCGCGACCAGGAGGGCGGGTACGACGAGGAACCCGCCGCCGACGCCGAGGAAGCCGGTGAGCAGCCCGACGGCGGTCGCGGTGAGCAGGACCTTGAGGGCGCGCGGGCAGTCGCAGGCGAAAGTGGGGCTGAAGGTGAGGATCGGGTCGTCCAAGGCGGGCCGCGTCCCGACGATCGCGCCGCGCCGGGAGTTGCGGATGTGCCGAAGCTGGCGCCAGGTCATCAGGCCGCCGACGAGGAGCATCAGCGCGGCGAAGGCGGCCAGCAGGACCTGGTCGTCCACGTGCGTTGCCGCCCTCGCGCCGACGGCAGCGCCCGCGATGCCCACCAGGCCGAAGACCGCTCCCCGTCCGAGCAGCACGTTGCCGGCCCGGTGGGCGGCGACGGCTCCGATCAGCGACGTCACGCCGACCACGACCAGCGAGCCCGTGGTGGCCTGGGTCGCGGACTGGTCGAGCAGGTAGACCAGGACCGGCACGGCGAGGATGGAGCCGCCGCCGCCGAGCGCGCCCAGGCTGAGGCCGATGAGCGCGCCGGCGGCGACGGCGATGAGGATGCTCACGCCTCGGGGCCGACCAGGTGCAGCCCGACCTTCTCGGCGTTGTCGAAGGTGTCGTCGATGGCGACGAGCTTCCGTCCCGAGGCGTCGAGCATGGATGCTGCGACCGAGGCGCGGTAGCCGCCTGCGCAGTGGACCCAGACCTCTCCGGCCGGGACCTCGTCGAGGCGCTGCCACAGCTCGTGGAGCGGGACGTTGACGGCTCCCGTGATCGCGGCCTTCTTGTGCTCGTCGGCACGCCGGACGTCGAGGACCACGACCTCCCGGTGATGACGGACGTCGGCGAGGTCGGCGAAGGACGCGGTCGGGAAGCTCGACAGGTCCCCGACCGTCCAGTCCTCAGGGCCGCCGGTGGCGTGGGCGGCGGGCCGGTCGATGCCGATGCGGACCAGCTCGCGCTGCGCCTCGGCGACGTCCTCAGCGGTCTCGCCGAGCAGCGTGACCGGTGTTCCCCACTCGATCAGCCAGCCGAGGTAGGTGGCGAAGGCGCCGTCGAGGCCGAAGTTGAGGGTGCCGGGGGCGTGGCCGGCCGCGAAGGCGGTGCGGTTGCGAAGGTCGACCACCCACTCCCCGGCCTCGATCCGGGTACGCAGCTGCTCGGCGTCGGCGACCTGCGGCGGGGAGAGGTCCGGCTCGGAGGGGCCGGAGGTATTGGCCGGGCCCATGTGGGCGTAGTAGGCCGGGTAGGCGCCCAGTCCGTCGAGCAGCTCGCGGACGTAGGTCTCCTCGTCCTGGGTCAGCACCGGGTTGGACCGCTTCTCCTGGCCGATGGTCGACTCGGTGGCATCGGACTGGGTCGCGGCGCAGAAGGACCCGAAGCCGTGCGTGGGGAAGACCTCGGCCTCCTCGGGCAGCAGCTCGGCCAGCCGGTGGGCCGAGGCGTGCTGGTGGCGCACCAGGGCGCCGGTGTGCTCCTCGCCGAGCAGGTCAGGTCGTCCGGTGGCGCCGTACAGCAGCGAGCCGCCGGAGAACACGCCCACCGAGCCGTCGAGCCCCGCGTCCGCCTCGGTGTCGGTGAGGGCGTAGGAGAGGTGGGTGAAGGTGTGGCCGGGGGTGGCCAGCGCGGTCACCCGCATCCGCGGTCCCACGGCCACGGTCTCGCCGTCGCGGATGGGCGTGCGGTCGAAGGAGACCTCGTCCTCGGCGTTGACGTGGTAGGCCGCACCGGTGCGCTCGGCCAGGGCCAGGCCGCCGGTGACGTAGTCGTTGTGGATGTGGGTCTCGAAGACATCGGTCAGTCGCACCTGGTGCTGCTCGAGCAGGTCCAGGACGCGGTCGATGTCGCGCTGCGGGTCGATCACGAAGGCGACCTCGCCGTCGTGGACGACGTAGCTGCGGTCACCCAGCGAGGGGGTCTCGATCGGGAGGATGGTCAGGCCGGAGTGCTTGCTCATGTGCGTCTCCTTCGTGGTTGTCCGGGGCGGGGAGGCGGTCAGCTGTTGGCCGGGATGCCGGTCTCGAGCGGCCGCCCCGACCGAGCCCAAGCGGTGGTCCCGCCGACGACGGAGTACGCGTCGAAGCCGGCGGCGACCAGCAGGTCGGTCATCGCGGAGCTGCGGTTGCCCGAGGCGCACACGACGTACACCGGGAGCGTCTTGTCGAGCTCTCCCAGCCGAGCGGTCAGCTGGGTCATCGGCATCAGCGCGGCACCCGGCACGTGGCCGGCGGCGTACTCGCCCGGCTCACGCACGTCGATGACGGCGGCGCCGGAACGGGCCTGGTCGAGCTGGTCGATGTCAATCTCGGGAGTGGCGGTCATCGTGACGGTTCCTTCGGATAGCGGCTCGGACAGATACCCCAGGGGGTATCGCTTCGGCACAAACGTACACACCCCCGGGGGTATTCCCAAGGGCTCGGTGCCCGCCCGTGAGGTGGGCAGGCGTCCGCTTGTGGGTCGGGACAGCCGCGGCTGCGCGGCGGTACGGCAGGCGGTGGCGCGGAATACCGAGGGGGGTATCCTGGTTGAGGAGATGCCAGCCGAGCGACACCGCAAGAGATGAGGAGGGCCTGATGACCACCATCACCCTGGGTGCAGAGAACTTCGAGAGCACCGTGAGCAGCAACGGCATCGTCTTCGTCGACTTCTGGGCGTCCTGGTGCGGCCCCTGCCGCATGTTCGCCCCCGTCTACGAGAAGGCCGCTCAGGACCACCCCGACATCGTGTTCGGCAAGGTCGACACCGAGTCCGAGCAAGCCCTCGCGGCTGCCGCGCAGATCAGCTCGATCCCCACCCTGATGGCGTTCAAGGACGGCACCCTGGTCTTCTCCCAGCCCGGCGCGCTCCCCGCCGCCGCCCTCGAGCAGGTCATCACGGCCGTCCGCGACCTCGACATCGAGGCCGCCCGAGCCGAGCAGAAGCAGGGCGCGTGATGTCCGGCTTCACCCTCACCGCCACCCTCGTCCAGCCCTACGACCACGCAGTCGAAGCGGTCCGCGGCGCTCTGGGCGACCAGGGCTTCGGCATCCTCACCGAGATCGACCTCAAGGCCACCCTGAAGGCCAAGCTCGACGTCGACGTCGCACCGCAGGTCATCCTCGGCGCCTGCCGCCCCGCCCTCGCCTACGAGGCGCTCCAGGCAGAGCCGGCGATCGCCGCCGTCCTGCCGTGCAACGTCGTGGTCCGAGCCGTGGACGAGCACACGACGGTCGTGGAGGCCTTCGACCCGGACGCGATGATGGGGCTCGCCGACAACGACGCCCTGCACGTCGTCGCCGCCGACGCCAAGCAACGCCTCACCGCGGCCCTGGCCGCTCTCCAACCCAACGAAGGAGCGAGCTGATGGAGCTCGACCCGTCCGAGATGACTCCGGCCATCAACCGCATCAAGCGCGCCCGAGGCCAGCTCGACGGCGTTCTGCGCATGCTCGAGGAGGGCCGCGACTGCGAGGACGTCGTCACGCAGCTGGCCGCCGTCTCCCGCGCCCTGGACCGAGCCGGGTTCGCGATCGTCGCGACCGGTCTGCAGCAGTGCCTCAGCAACGGTGACGGGCTCGACAGCGTCGACGCCAAGAAGATGGAGAAGCTCTTCCTCTCGCTCGCCTGAAGCTTGCAGTGGGCGGAGCCGTGGCACTACGACACCGCGTAGCCCAGATCCCGCCTCAGAGCGACGACGCCGCCGCGGCAACCGGCCCGCGGCGGGCTCGCCATTCCACTGGACGGTGGAGAGCCCTCCCGGTCAGTAGCTCTGGAATGTCACTTCCGGTTGATCGTCCACCAGGTCGACCTGGACGTCGAGGTAGATGCTGTCCTCCTCGGTCTCCGTGGTCCATTGCGGCGCACCGAAGCCGTACGACTCGTCGTACTCGTAGGTGACGGTCGCCTGACCTTCGGACTCCGAGGACAAGGTGGCAGGAAATGTCCCATCGAAGCCCTCCCACGAGACGGTCGGCGGAGTGGTCAGCGTCCACGTGATGTTGCGCTGTTCATCGCCGTACCCGATCGCGTCCTGAGGGCAGTCCCCGGGCGGATCGAGCTCCGTGGCCGCCATGCATTCGTTCAGCCAGGTCTCGATCTCGGCATCCACGTGCGACGTGAGCGCCGCGGACGGCGCCGGACTCTCGATCTCGGCGTAGACGCCGAAGGACGAAGCCGGCACTGTCGTTCGCGTGTCGGTGGGCTCCAGCCACTTGCTGTCGCCGTAGGGATTCACGGCATAGGAGCCCGGCAGCGCCCACAGGTCGACATCCCGGCCGCCGGTTGCGGTGATCGACACGCCGTTGACCTCGAGGGACGAGCTCGTCTCGGGCATGGAGACGGTGAGCTCGCTGGCCAGGCCCCCATCTGCCACCTTCCAATCAGTGAAGAAGATCGCGCGGGACCCGTCCTCCTCCAGGGTGAGTTCGACGCCGTCGCCTTCCGGCACGCCTTCGAGGTCCACCGTGACGGTGACGGTGTCGCCGAACTCCTCGACGTCGGTGATGTCGTAGCCGGAGATCCGGTCCTCCGCTGCGCCGTAGACATCGTCGGTCATCAGCGCCGCCGACGCTTCGTCGCCATCGACGGGAGCGAGCTGCAGTGCCTTGTCGGCGTCGCCGTCGACCAACGCGTCCAGGTAGGCCTCGGCCTGCTTCTCGGGGTCCGACAGCACCGACCCGGCGATCGAAAAGGCCACCAGCCCGACGATGCCGATCCCGCCCACGACGCCGGCGCCGATGAGCGCCTTCCTGGCGCGCGCCCTGTCGGCCGGTGACATGGGAAGTCGCTGGGCCGGCCCCATCGGCGGCGACGTCAGCTGGGCCGGGCCCTGGGCGAGCCGCCGCACGATCGGCCCAGGCATCGCGCCTGCGAGGGCGGGCGCAGCGAATCGAGACAGCGTTTCGACGAGCGCGCCCCATGCCGCAAGGAGCGGGATGAGCCAGTACGCGATGTGAACGGTGAAGCCGCCCTCGCCGAAGAAGACGCCGGAGATGCCGACGGTCGACACCAAGCAGGCGGTCAGTGCTGCCGCAGCGTACGCAAGGGGCAGCCAGACCCACGAGACCGGTTGCGCGAGGATGGAACGATCGTCCCCTCGGCGCAGGTGCCACGCGATCGAGGCGACGAGGGTGAGGACGACCGCCAGGAGGGGCAACGCCACGCCGGGGAACCATCCCAGGTCCCAGGCGAACTGCTGTTCGCCCACCGCGGTGAGGGCGCCCAGGTGGCCGAGCCCGAACGAGGCGAGGCCTACCGTCGGACCCCAGACGAGGGCGTAGAGCGCGGCCTCCGCGCCGCTGTCCGCCATGAGCCAGACCGTCGCGACCGGAATCGCGACGACGAGCCACGCCAGGACGTGCTGCGCCACGAGGTGCGCGGCCCGACGGGCGTCGGGAGGAAGCCAGTGCGGCCACAGCGGACCGTGCGCGGCAACCCGTCCCAGCAGAGAGGCGGTGAACCCCAACGCGAGCGTCCCCAGAAACAGGCCGATGGAGGCGGTGTGCATGACGGCTCCTCCGTCGCGCATCGCCAGCGCCCGGGTCAGGACCGTCGCGACGACCGCCGTCGCGAGCGCACCTGATGCGGCGAGAACCGCGCGCTCCATTGTGCTCGCCGAGGGAGCCTTCCGTTCGGCGCGCTTCGACAGCAGGTAGGCCGACACCGCGAACAGGGTGGTCACCAGCAGGGGAGGCGCGAAGAGCGACAGCGTGGAACCGCCCTCGCTGAACTGCAGCGGGCCGCCCAACGCCATGCCCACAAGCTGGAACGGCATGCCGACGAGCGTGCCGATCGCCTCGATGTCGATGTTCTCCGAAGGATCGGAGTCGCCGTCACCACCACTGGACTGCACGGCGAGCGCAGTGACCAGGAGAACCATCAGGGCCAGTGACCCGGCCACGGCGATCGCGTAGCCGAGGAGGGGGGCGACGCACGCCCGAAGCGCAGCGCCCGCAGTCGGAACCGTCGCTACCAGCACGCGAGGAGGCCCGGCCTCAGGGGCTGACGGGGGCGGAGCTGGTGGCGGGGGCGGAGCTGGCGGCGTGCCTTCGGTGGGCCGAGGCTCGAGGGGGTCCATGAGCCGAGCATGCTCGGACGAGCCGACGGAATCCGGCGATCTCCGAAAACGCCAGACGCAGACGGAACGGCTGCGAGCAGCCGAACGCACCTGCGAGCATCGCGCCGTGGTCACTTGCATCCCCGAGTCGCCGAGCTTCGTGACGGCCTCCGAGCACGAGGTCTGGCAGCGCCTTCGCGACCAGCTCGGCCCGGACGACGTCCTACTGGCGAGCCTGCGGCTGACCAACGAGGACAAGGACTACGAGGCCGACGTCGTCGTCCTCATGCCCGGCTACGGCGTTCTCGTGCTCGAGGTGAAGGGCGGGTCCGTCTGGTACGAGCAGGGCTGGTGCCAGAAGGCCGCCGGCGAGACGAGGTGGATCCAGCCGGTCGACCAGGCGCGGGACGCGAAGTACGCCCTTCGGTCGTACGTCGAGCATGACCCCCGTTGGGGTAGCCGCGGGCGGGTCGCATGGGCGCATGGCGTCGTGACGCCGTACTCGTCCTTCGAGGACGACTTCACGGTGCCGGAGCTGCCGCGGTGGGCGCTGCACGACAAGGGCGACATCGAGTACTTCGCCACCCGCGTCCGGGAGAACGCGTGGAGGGGCGACGCCGGCCAGCGGACGATGGACGCCGACGACGTCGAGGCGATCCGGGAGATCCTCACCGGGCCGCTGCGGCCGGGGACGTACGACGTGAACGCCGAGGCGGCCGAGCGGGCCGCAGAGGCCAACCGGCTCACCGAGCAGCAGGCCCTCATCCTCAAGGTCACCCGCCTCCTCGACCGCGTGGAGGTCCGCGGCGGCGCCGGGAGCGGCAAGACGGTGCTGGCGCTGCAGCAGGCCCGCGAGCTGACCCACGGGGTCGAGGGCAGGCCGCGGAGGCGAACTGCGCTGCTCTGCTACTCGATCGGGCTGGCCGAGCACTTCAAGCGGCAGGTCGCGACGTGGCCGCGCAAGCACCGGCCGGCGTTCGTCGGCACGTGGGAGGACCTCGGGCGGGAGTGGGGAGCGCCGGAGGGCAAGCGCGAGGACAGCGAGTTCTGGGAGGAGCGGCTCCCGCGTCTCATGGCCGGCCTCGCGGACGAGCTCCCGGACGGCAAGAAGTACGACGCGGTCGTGATCGACGAGGCACAGGACTTCGCCGAGTCGTGGTGGACGCCGGTGCTCAAGGCCCTGCGCGACGAGGAGGAGGGCGGGCTCTACGTCTTCTCCGACGAGAACCAGCGGATCTTCGGGCGGTTCGGTCGCCCGCCGGTACAGCTCGTGCCGCTGGTGCTCGACCACTGCCTGCGCAACACGAAGCAGGTCTTCGAGTCCTTCAGCCCGCTTGCGCCGTCGCGGATGTATGCCCGTGGTGGCGAAGGGCCGACCGTGCGTTTCGTCGAGGCGTCGCCTGACGACGCGGCCGACGTCGCCGACGACGAGGTGGTGCGCCTGCTCGACGAGCGCGGCTGGGATCCAGGCCAGGTCGCGCTCATCACCACCGGCCACCGCCACTTCGTCCAGGTCGACCAGACGAAGGAGCTGGGGCAGGCCGGCTACTGGTCGACCTACTTCGACGGCGAGGAGGTCTTCTACGGCCACGTGCTCGGCTGCAAGGGACTCGAACGGCCAGCCGTCGTGCTGTGCATCAACGAGGACGGCTCGCGGGACCGCGTCCGCGAGCGACTCTACGTCGGCATGTCGCGCGCCACCGACGAGCTGGTGGTCGTCGGTGACGCTGACGTCGTACGACGCGTCGGCGGGCCCGCGGTCGCGCGAGCACTCGGGATCGACTGAGTTCTGTCGGAGCGCCGCCGCACCCTGGTCGGGCTCGCGAGGTGCGGGCCGGAAGGGGAGCACGATGCAGCCGGTGATCGACGAGAGCGAGCATCTCGCCGACGTCCTCGGGATCTCCACGGCGGAGTTCGTCGAGCTCTTCGGTGCGATGTGGAGGCGGAGCCCGACCGAGCCGTGGCACGACTACGACTCCGACCCGTCGGGTGGCGAGGACTGCCTGACAACGCCGTGGCACATCGCGGGAGATCCGGTGCAGCTGATGTTGCGCGTGTTCCACCACGGTGTGTTCATCGGCCTGCCGACCGCGGTCCGCCGCGGCGTCCACGAGCTCGACTACCACGCCCGAGAGCAGCAGTACCTCCGCGTCGACGAGCTCGAGCAGCTGGCGCCCGCTGTCGTGAAGCGGGTCCTGACGGCACGCCGGCGGTCATTCCGGTACTGCAGGTACTGCCGCGAAGCGACCGCGCCGGAGCACCGGTTCTCCGATGACACCTGTCAGGGCTGCGCCTCGACCTGGCACGGCGTTGTCTACTAGCGAGAAGAGCCGACGATGAGGAGGGTGCGATGAACGAGGAACGCTCGGTGCCGCTCGTCGAGGCCAACCTCCGCGGGATCGGTGACGAGTAGTGGCGAGGCAGGTCCAGAACCGGGTCCTCGATCTGGTCGAGCAGGCGCTCGGAACCACCCTCGAGCGCGAGGTGGCTCCCGCCTGGTTGAAGAGGCCTGGGCCGGTCGAGTGCGGGGACAGATGGGAGGTCGTTAGGGCCATCTACACCGACCTCACCAGAGCAACCCTGCCGGACGAGATGCCGCCGCGCGAGCGACGCAGCATCGACGCTGTCCTGACCAGCATCTCCACAGGGATTCCCCGGATCGTCGAAGTGGACGAGGTGCAGCACTTCACGCCGCCGAGGGCGCGGACGCTGCGGCTCTACCCGTCCGAGGTCGAGACGGCCTTCGATCGGGGTGAGTGGAGCGCTCGCTCCGCCGCCGCCACGAGGCTCCGAGGCGGCGGCTTCGGCCGTCCATGTCCGCCACTGTTCCCAGCGGAGGGCGGGCGCCACCTGCAGCGCGCGTTTCGCGACGCCCTCGCCGATCTGCTCCCCGGGATGCACGGTTGGGCTCCGACGCTTCGGATCGGGGACTTCGAGGTGTCGGACTGGATGCACGACGACGAGGCCGTCGGTCGGATGAAGGCGCTCCTGGCCATGAAGGGTGTGACCTGATCGGTCCTGCAGGAGGACGAAGTGACGCTCCTGCGCCTCGTCCGTGCGGCCGCGCCGCACGTCCATGCGGATAGCATGGAAGCGACCTGCCGATGGGGCGGTAGTCGGTGTCAGCTCGAGCTGGCGCGTTCGAGACCTGGGGGGCCCGATGGCCGGTACCGCACCTGGCGTCGCGGCGCGGCGCCGCTTCCCCGCCCACCCGTCCAGCGTCGGTCAGGCGCGTGCCCTGCTCCGGGAGGCGCTGAGCGAGCCGGCGCACGAGCCGCTGCTCGACGACGCGCAGCTGCTGGTCAGCGAGGTGGTCACCAACGCGCTCGTCCACGCCGGGACGCCGATCGACCTCGCTGTGTCGGTGCAGGGCGCGACGCTGCGGGTGGAGGTGTCCGACGGCGCCGCGCACCTGCCCGTACGACGCGACTACGCCGCCATGGCCGGCACCGGCCGCGGACTGCAGCTGCTCGACGCGCTGGGCGACCGGTGGGGGGTGGACCCGACCCACGACGGCAAGACCGTCTGGTTCGAGCTCGGACCGGCAGGGGCCGACCAGGGCGAGCGGCGGGAGGTCGCCGAGCCGGCGTCGGCCGAGAGGGTGAACGGCGTCGCGGCGCCGGACGACACGGTGACCGTGACACTGCGGAACGTGCCGCTCCTGCTGCACTCGGCCTGGAGCCAGCACGCGGAGTCGGTGCTGCGGGAGTACCTCCTGTTCACGCTCGACGACGTCGACGCCGTCGACACGATCGAGGCCCACGCTGCCGCCCAGGAGGCGATGGCGCTGCTCGTCGAGGGCGTTCCGGCGCCGAGGCTGGGCGACCGCCCCGAGGAGCTGCTCGCCGACGCGATCGAGCCGCTCGTCACGCAGGACGAGGTGCTGCTCGCGGTGCCGCGGACGGCGGTGCCCCACTTCGCGCTGCTCGACCAGACCATGGAGGCCGCCTGGCAGCTCGCCAGCGCCGGCCGGTTCCTGACCCCCCCGATCCAGCCGGAGATGCGGGCCCTGCGGCACTGGATGTGCGGCGAGGTGACCCGGCAGGCCGCCGGGGAGCCGGCCACCCCATGGTCCACCCCGGGGCCGACGCCGCCGGAGGCGCTCACGACCGCCCCGGACTTCGGCGTGGTCGCGAACTCGGGCCGTCCACTCGTGGCCACCGACGCGTGGAACGGCATCGTTGCGGTGAGCCGCCCCGCGCTCGACCTTCTCGGCTACGACGACGCGGACGAGCTCGTCGGCCAACGGCTGCTCGCGATCATTCCGCCTCGGTTCCACCAGGCGCACCTCGCCGGCTTCACCCTGCACCTCAGCATGGGACGCAGCACGCTGCTCGACCGGCCGGTGACCGTGCCCGTCCTCCGGCGCGACGGGACGGAGACGGAGGTGGAGCTGACCGTGCGGGCGGATCAGACGTCGGGCGGCGAGCAGATGTTCGTCGGTGAGCTCAGGGCGTGACCCGCTCCTTGCCGCCGGTCTGCCACTCCAGCAGCATGGTGGTGGCGTCGTCCTGCAGCGCCCCCTCCTGGTGGTCGAGGATGGCGTGCATCAGCCGGCGCATCGTCTCCGGCGCCGACTGACCGGCGCCGGCCTCCCGCGCCACGAGGTCGGCGAGCCGCTCGGTGCCGAAGAAGTCGCCCGCTGCGTCCCGCGCCTCGACGACGCCGTCGCTGTAGAGCAGCACCCGGTCGCCGGGCTCCAGCGACTCCGACGAGAGCCGCCGCGGCTCGCCGTGCACGGCACCGAGCCCGAGCGGCACCCCCGGGTCGGCGTGCATCGGGCCGATCACCCGGGTGCCGCGCAGCAGCAGAGGAGCGGGGTGGCCGGCGCTGTGCCAGGTGAGCCGACCGGTGGCCAGCTCGAGCTCGGTGACCAGGCCGGTGACGAACTGGTCACCCCCGAAGGTCTCGGCGACGGCGGTGTCGATCGCGGTGACGGTCCCGGCGAGGTCAAGACCGGTGCGGCGGGCGTGGCGGTAGGCGGCGATCGCCACCGTCGCCAGCAGACCGGCCTCGAGCCCGTGGCCCATGGCGTCGAAGACGGCGAGGCGGGCCCGCGTGTCGTCGACGGCGTAGTCGAAGCTGTCCCCGCCGACGTCGTACGCCGGCGCGAGCATGCAGGAGATGACCACCCGGTCGGTGCCGAACGTCAGCGGCGGCATCAGGTTCCAGGCGATCTCGCCGGCGAGCGACATCGGCTGGCGGCGCCGCACCAGCGTCAGCAGGTCGCCGTAGTGGTTCTTCACCATCAGGATCTCGGAGACCACTGCGGCGAAGGCGTGCAGCAGCTCGTCGTCGACGCGGTGCGCCGGGTCGCCGAACCCGAGTCGCAGGACGCCCAGGCGCTCCAGCCCGTCCAGCAGGGGCACCCACACCTCCCGGCCGCCGTCCGCCTCCTGCAGGTGGGTCTGCCGGTAGCAGCGGCCGGCGAGCGTGGCGTCGACCTGCAGCGGCTCGGGCGCTTCGGTGGCCGCCGTCGGCACCGGCACCAGGAGGTACTGCTCCTGGTCCGCCAGGTAGATGGTCAGGTCCTCCGCACCGAGCGACCGGGCGTTCTCGGCGAGCGTGGCGGCCACGTCGTCGGGCACGCTCAGCCGCACCGCCTTCAGCAGTCCGGTCAGCATCTCGCGGGCAGCGTCGGTCACCGGAGCAACCGTAGCCCGAAGCCCGGTCGAGCTCGCGCGCGGGGACGCCCGCGGGCTCAGCGACCGTTCGCCACCTCCTCCGCCAGGCGTACGACGGCCTCGGCCACGATCGGCCCGAACATCACCGGGTCGTTGTGGTCGGCCCCCTCCACGACGACCCGCTCGACGAGGGAGCGGACCTCGTCGGCGACCCGGGCGCTGAGCCGGGTGGGCACCACGGTGTCCCGGTCGCCGTAGATCACCACGAGCGGCACGTCGCTGCCGCGGAGGTGCTCCACCACGGGGAAGCGGTCCCGGAGCAGGAGGCGGACCGGCAGCCACGGGTAGTGGTGGGCTCCCACCGCGGCCAGCTCGGTGAACGGCGAGCGCAGCACGATCCCCGCCGGCGGGTGTCGCTCCTGGAGCGCGGCCACGACGCCGGTGCCCAGCGACTCCCCGAGGTAGATCGTGCGGTCCAGGGGGTAGCCGAGCTCGTCCAGCGCCGCCACCGCGGCGTCGGCGTCGGCCGCCAGGCCGGCCTCGCTGGGGCGCCCCGGGTTGCCGCCGTAGCCGCGGTAGTCCATCAGCAGCACGGCGAGCCCACGGCGGCTCAGCTGCTCCGCGAGCCCCGCGCGGCTCGCCCGGTTGCCGCCGTTGCCCGGCGCGAGGAGGACCGCCGTACCGGTGTCCTCGCCGGAGGCGGCCGGGACGAACCAGGCGCCGAGCTCCAGGCCGTCGGCGGTGTGCAGCGTGACGTCGCGCGCGCCGTCGATCACGTCTGCCGCGGGCGGCACGGACGTCGCGTCGGGGTAGTAGATGAGCTGGCGCTGGAAGGCCCACAGCAAGGCGATCACCGTCCCGAGGAGGAGCAGGAGGACCAGGAGGCCGCGCCGGAGCCGTCTGCCTGCCACTGGGGCCATCCTCCATGCTGGCCCGCGCCCGGTGCACCCCGCAACAGGGTGGCGGCAGGGCCCTGTGGACGACGCACGCGCGGGTGGGGCGACCTGTCGCACGCTGGGGCGATGACCGACCACCGCAGCCCGCGGCCGTTGCCGCCCGGGCAGATGCCGCTGATCACCGACCAGATCTCCCTCGAGCTCGCCTGGCGCGCGTTGATGGGACAGCTCGGGTTCGCCGCCCCGCAGCTGTGGATGATGCTGCTCGCCGAGGGACGATGCCTCCACCTCGTGAAGACCGAGGGCGTGCCGGAGCACCCCACGGCCGCCGACGCGGAGGCCGTGCTCGACTTCGCCCGTGAGCTCGACGCCCGTCCGGAGGCCTTCGCCCACCTCTACGCCCGCCCGGGAGGCCCCCGGCTGACGCCCGGTGACCTGGCGTGGGCCCGCGGCCTGACCGCGCCGGGCGGCTGGCCGGTGCACGTGGCGAACGACCACCGGCTGCGCGTGGTCGCTCCCGACGACCTGGCCGCCGCCGGCTGAGGGGCGCCGCGGCGCTCGTCACGGCGGCCGTCGAGGCCGCGGGAGGTGCCACAATCGGGCCATGCCCGACGACTTCGTCATCGCGCGCAACCCGGACCCCGGATCCTCGCTCCCCTTCCTGCTGCGGATTCCGCTCGGCGACGGCATCGTGCTCAAGGCGCGGGAGACGTGGCCGCGCACGGCCAAGGTCTACTGCCACCGCTCCGAGGAGTGGCCGGTGGACGCCGAGATCGTCGAGCGGGTGCCCGTCCGTTCGTGTGTACGACGCGGCGCGGCGATCGACCTCGTTCTCGACCGCGGGCGGGAGAACCGCTCCCAGTTCGTCAGCACCGTCGTCCGGGGCGACCGGCAGGTGATCTTCTGGCAGTCCTCGCGCACCGCGAAGCAGGCCCGGCCGCGGGTCGCCGTACCCACGGCCCGGGCCAGCGGCGTCGCCGATCTGGAGATCGTGGTGGACTCGGGGGAGCGGTACGCGTGGTCGTTCTCCGCCCAGCAGGCCACGACCCGTCGCCAGCGGCTCCCGGCCGGCGACTACGGCGTGCTCGCCGGTGATCGCCTCGTCGCGGCGGTCGAGCGCAAGAGCGTCGAGGACCTGGTCGGCTCGCTCACCTCCGGCAAGCTCAGGTTCCAGCTCACCGAGCTCGCGGCGCTGCCGCGGGCGGCGGTCGTCGTCGAGGAGCGCTACAGCAGGGTGCTCGACCACCGCGTCGTGCGGACGTCCGTCATCGCCGACGGGCTGGCCGAGCTGCAGGTCGCGTTCCCGAACGTCCCCGTGACGTACTGCGAGACCCGCAAGCTGGCCCAGGAGTGGACCTACCGGTTCCTCGCTGCCGCGTTGGCCGCCGACGAGCTGGACCACCACGGCGAGCAGCTGGTCGGAGAGCTGCCGGCCGCGGCGCCGCTGCCGGCGCGGGACCCTGCTCCGGCCGAGGTCCGGGCGTGGGCGGTCGCCAACGGCTACGCGGTGTCGAGCAAGGGGAGGGTGCCGGCCGCAGTGCGGGCGGCCTGGGCGGCCGCTCACCGCGGTGGCGACTGATCGAGCCGCGACCCACGAGCGCCTCGGAGCCCGCACCCGGAGGGGGAGCCGGGTGCGGGCTCGTCATCCGCCGGGCCCGAGGCGAGCGGTGCCGGGCCCGCGGCGGCCTCAGGCGGCGCCGGCCAGCTCCGGCTCCATCTCGCCCGCGTCGATCTCGGGCTCGTCGGCGGGCCGGTCCCACAGCAGGCCCGCCACGGCGACCAGCGCGCCGACCGCGCACACCACCGTCGCGAAGACCAGCCCGGGCTGGTAGCCGTCGAGCACCTCGGCAGGGGTGCTGGCGCCTTCCGCGCCGGAGGCGATCACCGCGGTGGTCACGGCCAGCACGATCGCGGCGCCGACCTGCATCGAGGTCTGGAGGACGCCGGCAGCGAGGCCCTGCTCGTCGTCGTCGATGCCGCTGGTGGCCTGGATGTTGATGGCGGGGAACCCGATCCAGCCGGCCCCGATCAGCACCAGCGCCGGCAGCAGCGCCCCGAGGTACGACGGGCTGGTGTCCAGCCGCAGCACGAACAGCAGGTAGCCGACGGCCATGACGGTCATCGTCACCGCGATGATCCGTCCGGTGCCGAACCGGCCGACCAGCTTGTCGGAGAACACGGCCGACAGCGTCACCATCAGGCCGATCGGCAGCAGCGCGAGCGCCAGCTCGAGAGGCGTCCAGCCGAGGTCGTCCTGCAGGAACAGCGTCACGATGAACTGCCAGCTGAAGTAGGAGCCGCCGACGGCGACGATCGCGATGCTCGCGCGCACCAGGGTGGCCTTGCGCAGGATGCCGAGCCGGATCAACGGGTGCGCGATCCTGCTCTCCACCGCCACGAACGCGGCCAGCAGGGCGGCCACGCCGACGAAGGAGCCGACCGTCCGGGCCGAGCCCCAGCCGACCTCCGGGGCGGTGACGACCGTGTAGACGAGCAGGAGCATCGCCCCGCCCGACGTCAGCGCCCCGAGCAGGTCGTGCCCGCCCTCCTCGGCGGGCCGGTCCCGCGGCACCAGGAAGTACGCCGCCACGAGGGCCAGCAGCGCGATCGGCACCGGCAGCAGGAAGGTCCAGCGCCAGCCGACGCCGGTCATCAGGCCGCCGAACAGCAGGCCGGAGGAGTAGCCGCCGGCACCGAAGACCGTGTAGATCGACAGGGCCTTGTTGCGGGCGGGCCCTTCGGCGAAGTTCGTCGTGATGATGGACAGCCCGGTGGGTGCGGTGAAGGCGGCGGCGAGGCCCTTGATGAAGCGGGTCGCGATCAGCAGCGGGCCGGAGCTCACCAGGCCACCGAGCAGCGACGCCACGGCGAACACGGCGAGCGCGATCAGGAACACCCGCCGGCGTCCGAACAGGTCGGCGGTGCGTCCGCCGACGAGCAGCAGACCGCCGTACCCGAGCACGTAGCCGCTGATCAGCCACTGCAGGGACGAGGTGGAGAGGTCGAGCTCGGCGCCGATGGACGGCAGCGCGACGCCGATCATCGAGACGTCGAGCCCGTCGAGGAAGAGCACGATGCACAGGGTCATCAGCAGGCCCCAGGTGCGTGCGGTCCAGCGGAGCTCGCTGGTGGGGGAGGGGGGAGTGGTCACGGACATGGCACCCGAGGATTCCATGCGCGTGCATTCAATGCAAGAGCAAATAATGCGTTTGCATGGAATCACGAGAGCGGCTAGGCTTGCGTCGTGCCGAAACCCTCAGCCACCAGTCCGCCGCGAGCGCCACGCGCCGCGGACCCGGGCCTGGTGACCGCCTGGCGGGAGCTGCTCGGCCGGCACGCCGCGGTCAGCTGCGCGCTCGAGAACGCGCTCCAGGCCGACCACGGCATCGGGCTCAGCGAGTTCGAGACCCTCGACCGGCTTGTCGACGCCCAGTGCCCGGACTACCGGATGGCCCAGCTCGCCCAGGACATCCACCTGAGCCAGAGCGCGCTCTCGCGGGCCGTCGCCCGGCTCGAGCGGGAGGGCCTGGTACGCCGTACGGCCTGCATGGAGGACCGGCGCAGCGTGTTCGTCTGCCTCACCGACGCTGGCCGCCGGGTCCACGACGAGGCGCTGCCGACCCACCGCGACGTGCTCGCCCGCACCTGGGACGAGGGCACGGGCTGCGCCTGAGGCGTCAGCCGCAGCTGTCGCACACGCCGGTGGCGGGCAGCGCCATGAAACAGGTGGGGCAGATCGCCGTCACCGGCTCCGGCTTCGGCTCGGCCTTCGGCTTCCGGGGCGCAGCCGGGCGCTTGGGCTTCGCGGTGGGGACCACCGACTCCACCGGTGGCGGGGCCTCGACCACCGGCGGCACCCAGCCCGGCGGGTGCGGCTCGGTGATCCCGAAGCGGTCGAGGATCGCGCGTGCGGCGTCGGTCGGCTGGTGCTTGGGCCGGGTGACGATGTCGAACGGCGAGGACGCGCCCTCGAGGAAGGTCTGGGCGTCGGGCTTGAGCCGGTCGGGCAGCCGGCGGTGCCGCCAGCGCTGAGGGGTCTCGCCACGCTGGGTGATGGTGACCAGCTCCGGGCGGTCCCAGCAGACCAGGACCCAGTCGCCGCGGTGGCTGGTCGCCCACACGCCGATCGGCCGGTCGCCGGCCCGGGCGGCTGCGCGGAGCGCGATCCGCTCCGGGTTGGAGAACCGGCCGGTCACGTGGAGCACGCCGGGCAGCGGGCGCTCGACGTCGTACTGCTCGGAGTGGAGGGCCTCGACGACCTCGGCGAAGGGGTCGGCGGGCTCCTCGGGGTCCTCGACGGACGCGGGGCTCGCGGGGGGCTCGGCGGGCTCGGGCACGGCGTTGGTCTCCATCGGGGTCGACGCTATCTCGCCCGCCGCTCGACGCAGACCGCGGCCGTGCCTGCCGGCGACCTACCCGCCGTCGGTCGTGACCTGCACCCGGTCGGGGTAGAAGGCCAGGTGGCCGGCGATCTCCGGCACCGCGTCGTGCGGCCGCTCGTAGGACCAGACCGCGTCGGCGACGGTGCCGTCGGCGGTGCGGACGTGGTAGTAGGACGCGTCGCCCTTGTAGGGGCAGTAGCTCTGCGTCCCGCTCGGCTCGAGGGCCGCCACGTCGGCGTCCTCACGGGGCACGTAGAGCACCGGTGGGTACGACGCCTCGCGCAGCTCGAGTGCGCGGTCGGTCTCGGCGACGGTCCGGTCACCGGCGCGCACCCGCACGTGGCCCGCGTGCGGGGTCACCGTGATCGGGTGGTCGGGACCCGGCGCGAGGATGGGTCTGGCCATGTCCCGACCGTAGCCCCGACGGCGGCCCCGGCGGTAGCGCGGTCCCGCGCCGGCCCTGCTCAGGCCGCGGCGCTCGCCCGCTCCCGCTCGAGCGTCTGCTGCAGCTGCTCCAGCGGCATCGGACGGTGCAGCAGGTAGCCCTGCGCGTAGAGACCGGGCGCGCTGCCGATCGCGGCCAGCTGCGACTCCCGCTCGATCCCCTCGACCACGACGTCCAGGCCGAGGGCCCGACCCATGGTGGTGACCGAGCCGAGCAGGGCGCTTGCGCGGTCGTCGGAGTCGATCGCCTGCGCCAGCGACCCGTCGGCCTTCAGGATCCGGACGGGAAGGTCGGTCAGGTAGCTGATCGTCGAGAAGCCCACGCCGAAGTCGTCGATCGCGAACGCCACGCCGAGGTCGGCGATGGCGTGCATCGACGCGAGGAGCTCCGGGCCCATGTCGATCCCCTCGCGCTCGGTGATCTCCAGGACGAGGTCCGCGCCGTCCAGCGCGTGGGTCGCCTGGCGCACCCGGTCGACGTAGGCGGGGTCGCCCAGCTCCTGCGCGGAGACGTTGACGCCCACGGTGACCGGTCCGGGGACGGTGTTCCTGAGCAGCGCCGCGTCGGCCGTCGCCCTGGCGAGCACCAGCGCCCCGAGGTCGATGATCAGGCCCGCGTCCTCGGCCACGCCGATGAACAGGTCGGGCGGCACCGCGACCCCGCCCCGGTTCCACCGGGCCAGCGCCTCGACGCCGATGATCCGGCGGGTGTCGGTCGCCACCACCGGCTGGTAGACCACGTCGATCTCGTGATCGGCGATCGCTCGGCGCAGGTCCTCCACCATCAGCAGCCGCTCGAGGCGGGAGGCCCCGATCGCGTCCTCGTAGGGCACCAGGCGGTCCTTGCCGGAGGCCTTGGCGGCGTACATGGCGAGATCGGCCTTGCCGAGCAGGTCGGCGCCGTCATCGTGCCTGCCGGCGTAGGCGATGCCAGCGCTGGCGCTGAGCGGCACCGGCTGGCCGGCGACCGTGGCGCCCTGCCGCACCGCCGCGAGCACCCGTTCGCAGACCGCCTCCACGGCGGCCGGCTCGGCTTCCTCGAAGAGGATCGCGAACTCGTCGCCACCGAGCCGGGCCACGGTGTCCGCCTCCCTGACACAGCCACGCAGCCGGTCGGCCAGCTCCACCAGGACCTCGTCGCCCGCGCCGTGGCCGAACCGGTCGTTGACCGGCTTGAAGCCGTCCAGGTCGACGAACAGCAGCGCCACCTCGCCGTCGCACCGCCGGGCGCGGGCCAGGGCGTGGTCGACCCGGTCGAGCAGGATGCCCCGGTTGGGCAGGTCGGTCAGCGGGTCGTGGCGCGCCACGTGGACCATCTCGTCGGTGAGTGCCAGGCGGGCGAACGCGTCGGAGGTGACCGCCGCCAGGGTCTTGAGCGCCTGCTCGTCCGCGGCGACGGTGGAGCGCGCGCGCTCCAGGGCCTTCGCGACGATCCACAGCCGGGAGCCCCCGTCGTGGACCTGCGCCCCGATCTCCCCGTCGGCGGGCGGAGCGGTCCGCAGCGCGACACGCTGCGAGCCCAGCAGCTTGCGGGCGTCCTCCAGGAGCGCCCTCCCCACGGTCTCGCGCTCGGAGAGGGTCTGGGCCCGCACGGCGGCCTCGAACAGCACCGAGAGGCGGCGGGCGTTCTCCCGTCCGCGGGTGAGGGCACGGGTCGCCACCAGCAGCGTGGCCAGCGGGACGGCGAGCAGGATCAGCGTCCACGGCGCGGTGGACCGGTGGACGAGCGCACCCAGGTAGCCGAGCGTGTCGAACGGCACGAAGCAGCCCAGGACGAGCAGGGTCCCGGGCTGGAGCAGCTGGTCGCGCAGGGCGGTGGCGGCGTGGATCGCGACCGAGAAGGCGGAGAGGGCGAAGTCGGTCGCGAAGTAGACCGCTGCCGCGGCGCCGACCGCGGCGAGCTCGCGCGGGTCGCTCATCGCCTCGCCCCGCACCACGCCGTACGCGACGGCGGCGAGGCTGCCGGCCACGATGCCCACACCGATGTTGAACACCTTCGACCACGGGCGCTTGCCGGTCGTCAGCTGGGTCAGGATCACTCCGAGGGACCACACGACGACCGCGTCGTGCGCGTCGAGGGTGCAGAGCAGGAACATCAGGACGCAGGAGTCGAAGCCGACCTCCACCCCGCCGTCCCGGACGTCGATCACGACGGGGAACCGCGCGATCACCACGATCAGCGGCACGCCGAGCAGCACCACCGCGTTGACGTCGAGCCCGTCGCGCAGGGCGCCCACCAGGGCGTGCGCGAGCACGCTCAGACCGGCACCGAAGACGATCAGGTCGAACCACCAGCTGCGCGACGCGCGCAGTCGGTCAAGCAGGGCGCTCATGGAAGCTTCGTTCGTCGCAGCCGGCAGGATCCCTCCGAGTATCGGGGCCGGAGCGACGCGGTGCCGCGGATCCGGCGCATCATGGCCGATCGGCCCGGCCGCCTGGCCCATCCGGGCCATCCCGGATGGACGGGGACGATCGGGGTACCTCCGCAGCCATGACCACCGGCATCGACCTCGGTCGGCCGACGTCTGGCGACGTCATCGACCTGATCACCGACGACCACCGACGGATGGAGAAGCTGCTCTCCCAGCTGCGCGAGGGGACGGCCGACCGCGACGCCGTGCGCAAGGCGTTCGCGCACGTGCTGATCGCGCACAGCGAGGCGGAGGAGGAGCTCGTCTATCCGGTCCTGGCCCGCAAGAGCGACGACGTCGACCAGCACGACGTCCACCACGGCGAGGAGGAGCACGCCGAGGGCAACGAGGCGCTGCTGGCCGTGCTCGAGCTGAAGGGCACCGACACGGAGGCCTTCACCGACGCCGTGGAGCGGCTGAGCAACCTGATCGCCCACCACATCGCCGAGGAGGAGCTCACCATCCTCAAGCCGGCGCGCGAGGAGGTCGACGAGAAGGTCCGCCTCGACCTCGGCGAGAAGTGGTCCGCCCGCCGCAACGAGCTGGTCGACGACAACTGCGGCAGCACCGCCAACGTACGACGCATCGTCGACGAGGCGCAGAAGGCCGGCCTCCTGGACGGGGAGGAGGACTGATGCCCGCCCTGTCCCTGCGCTCGGTCCGCGACGTGGTGCTCCTGCTCGCCCTGCGCGGACGTACGCCCGTCGGCCGTGGACGTCTGCTTCCCGGCGAGCCCGGGTAGCCACGACCACCCACGAGGGAGGAGCGAGCATGGGCACCGCGTCCGAGACGCGACAGAGGCTGGCCGAGCTGCCCGAGGGCGACGTCGTACGGATCCTGCTGGAGCAGCACGTCCGTATCCGCGAGCTGTTCACCGAGGTGAAGGCCGCGGCCGGCGACCGCAAGCAGCAGCTCTTCGACGAGCTCCGGGCACTGCTCGCCGTGCACGAGACCGCCGAGGAGCTCGTGGTCCGGCCGATGACCACGGCCAGTGGCGCGCAGGAGGTCGCCGACGCCCGCAACGCGGAGGAGGCCGACGCCAACACGGCCTTGAAGACCCTGGAGGAGACCGACGTCAGCGACCGGGACTTCGACGTCCTGCTGGCTGCCTTCGAGGACGACGTGCTCCATCACGCGGAGGCGGAGGAGGCCGAGGAGTTCCCGGTGCTGCTCGACGCGTTCAACGAGGAGGCGCGGCGCCTGATGGGTCTCCAGGTCCGTGCGGCCGAGAAGGTGGCGCCCACCCACCCGCACCCGACCGCCGCCGGCTCCACGGCTCGGCAGCTGGTGATGGGGCCGTTCGCGTCGATCTGCGACCGGGCGAAGGACGCGATCAAGGCGGTCCGGGGTTAGGACGCCGGACCGGCGCTCGGCTCAGCAGCGGACGAGCTGGGCCCGGGTGGGGACGTAGGGCGTGACCCGCAGCCGCATCCCCGCCTCGGCGGGCGTGCGGCTGCCCTTGCGCCTGTTGCAGCGCTCGCAGGCGGCGACCGTGTTGAGCCACGACCAGCCGCCGCCCCGCGACTGGGGGAGGATGTGGTCGACCGTGGTGGCCCGGCCGTCGCAGTAGGCGCAGCGGTGTCGGTCGCGCAGCAGCACCGACCGGCGGGTGAAGCCCGCGGGCCGGTGCATCCACTGGGCGGCGACGTAGCGGACCAGCCGGATCACCTTCGGCCACGGGTGGGGACCGATCATCCGCACCTCGCCGGTCGGCGCCTGGTGCGCCTCCTCGACGGTGGCCACCTCGCGCCACAGCATCCGGACGGCGTGCTGGAAGGTGACGGTGCCGAGCGGCTCGTAGGAGGCGTTGAGCAGCGCGACCGCGGTGAAGGTCACGGCCACCACCTCCTCCCTGCACGGGGCCGAAGCTCAGGCTGCCCTCATTGTGCGCCGAAAGCGTCGCCGCCGACCAGCACTTCCGCCACGGCTCCCAGTGCGTGGTCATCGGACTCCAGCCACGACACGTCGCCCAGCTCGCGGGCGGACAGCCACCGCACCTCGTCGTGGTCGGCTCCCGCCGTCGGCTCCCCGGCGACCACCCGCGCCAGGAAGAGCCGCAGCTCGAGGGCGTCCGAGATCGGCCACGGCCGGCCGGCGTCGGAGACCTCGGCACCCACGACGACGGTGACCGCGAGCTCCTCCCGGAGCTCGCGCACGAGCGCATCGGCGGGCGCCTCGCCCGGCTCCACCTTGCCGCCGGGGAACTCCCACCGCCCGGCCAGGGACGCCGGGCGGGTGCGCCGCGCCGCGAGCACCTGCAGACCGGCGCCGCCGCCGGGCCCGCCCGCGGGGTGGGGGCGGACGATCACCGCGCCGACCACGGTGCGCGGGAGCTCGGGCGGCGGGGGCACCGGTCCAGTGTGTCGTGTTGGATGGACGCTGTGACGGAGAGACGTGGAACGCGCCGGCAGCGCCTCTTCGCGCGGTGGTACCCGACGGCGATGGAGCGGGCGGAGCGCGCGGGGCAGGCCGAGCTGCGCCGCCGGCACCTGTCCCGGGCGCGCGGTCGGACGCTCGACCTCGGCACGGGCAACGGGTTCTCGGTCCCGCACTACCCGCCGGACGTCACCGAGCTGGTGATGCTGGAGCCCAACCCCGTGCTGCGGGCCCAGCTCCAGCGTCGTACGTCGCAGATCCGGGCCCGGGCCTGGCGGATCGAGGACGGCGACGCCGGTGCCCTGCCGTTCGCGGACGACTCCTTCGACACCGTCGCCGCGGCGCTCGTCTTCTGCTCCCTCGACCACCCCGAGCGGGCCCTCGCGGAGGTCGCTCGGGTGCTCCGGCCCGGCGGGCGGTTCCTGTTCCACGAGCACGTCCGGGGCACCGGCCTGCTCCGCGTCCTGCACGAGGTGGCCACGCCCGTGCAGCGCCGGGTCGCCGACGGCTGTCGCCCCAACCGCGACTTTCTCGCCCTGCTGCGACGATCCCCGCTCCGGGTGACCGAGGTCGAGCACCTGCCGATGCCCGGCAGTGCCGGTCGGGTCACGCCGCTGGTCGTCGGGGTCGCGGAGCCGGCGGGTCAGACGATGCCGGCGGCCTCGCCCACGCGGCGGTAGGCCTCCGCCAGCGTCGTGACGGTCTCGTGGGCGTTGAGCCCACTCGGGTTGGGCACCACCCACAGCTCGGCGCCCGCGAGCCCGTCGGGTTGTCGACCGGGCACCGCCTTGGGCAGGCCGAACGCCGTGCGGTAGGCGGTGATGCCGGCGACGGCCACCACCGTCGGCCGCTCCCGCTCGACCAGCGCCGTGAGCCGGAGGCCGCCCTCGCGCAGCTCCTCGGCGGTCAGCTCGGACGCCTTCGCGGTCGCGCGCGGAGCGAGGTTGGTGATGCCGATCCCGCGCCCGCGCACCGCGTCGCGGTCGTCGTCGGTCATCCCGCCGGCTGGGTCGACCGGGCGGTCGATCACGCCGCCCAGCAGCAGGGCCGGCCAGAAGCGGTTGCCGGGGTGGGCGAAGTGGGTGCTCGTGGCGGCGGTCCAGAGGCCCGGGTTGATGCCCACGAAGAGCAGCCGCAGGGTGTGCTCGGGCTTCGTGGGGAGCAGGTCGGGCACCTCGGCGTCCCGGAACGACTCCAGCTCGGCTCGGGTGAAGGTACGGCGTGGCGCGGTCGGCACGCGACCGAGCCTGCCACGTCGACTGCGAGGATGAGGAGGTGGCGGCCGAGCCGGAGGAACCGTGGAACACCTTCGCCGAGGGGGACAACCTCGCCGTGCTCGCCACCCTCCCCGACTGCTCGTTCGACCTCGTCTACCTGGACCCGCCGTACAACACCGGCAACGACTTCGCCTACGTCGACGACTTCCGCGGTGAGCGCGGGGCGGGTGCGGCGGGGCGGCACGCGGCCTGGCTGGAGTTCATGCGTCCGCGGCTCGAGGCGGGGCGGCGGGTGATCGCCGACACCGGGGCGATCTTCGTCAGCATCGACGACCACGAGGTCGCCCACCTGCGGCTGCTGATGGACGAGGTGTTCGGGGAGGACAACCTCCTCGCGCAGCTGGTGGTGAACCTCAACCCGAAGGGCCGGCAGCTCGGGCGAGGCTTCGCCACGTCGCACGAGTACGTCCTCGCCTACGCCAAGGACGCCGCGCACTGTGTGGTCGACGCGTCGTCGGCGACCACCGTGGTGGCCACCGACTTCCCCCTGGTCGCCGCGGACGGCCGCAGCTACCGCCGGCTCCCGCTGCGCAACACGAACAAGAAGTTCAACCCGGTGACCGCGCCGACCCTGCACTTCGCGGTGTGGGGGTGCCCGGAGACTGGCCGGGTGGCGACCGAGCCGTTCCCCGGGGCCGTCGAGGTGAAGCCGGTCTTCGGTGACGGGGCGCCGGCGGTCTGGCGCTGGTCGCGTCCGCGGATCGACGCCCGGCCGGGTGACCTCGAGTGCCGGGTGGTCCGCGGCCCGGGCGGCGAGCGGGTCGACGTCTTCCAGCGTGACTGGCTCGACGTCGGCGCCGACGGCCGGGGGCGCCGCAAGAAGCTGCGCACGATCTGGCTGGCCGAGGAGATCGGCTCCACCGACACCGCGGTGGCGGAGCTGAAGGACCTGGTCGGGCACGTCTTCGAGTCGCCGAAGCCGACCGGCCTGGTGCGCCGCATCCTCGACACCATGCCGTCGGACTGCCGGGTGCTGGACTACTTCGCCGGCAGCGGCACGACCGGCCACGCCGTGGCCCTGGCCAACGCGGCCGACGGCGGGCGTCGTACCTGCCTGTCGGTGAACTGGCCCGAGCCCACCCGTCCGGGCAGCAACGCCGCGCTGGCGGGCTATGCGTCGGTCTCCGCGATCACCCGCGCCCGGCTGCAGGCCGTCGCCGAGCGGGTCGGCGGCGGCTTCCGCGAGCTGTGACCGCGCCGACGCCGCCGAGTGGTCAGGAGACGCCCGCCGCCTTCTCCAGGGCGGCCAGCTCGTCGTCGAGGAAGGTGAGCAGCCGCTGGAGCCGCGGGACCGTCCGGCGGCACCCGGTCAGGCCGAAGCCCATCTTGCCGTCGTAGGAGGCGCAGGTGATGTTGAGCGCCATGCCGTTGATCGGGATCGACAGCGGGTAGTTGCCGACCAGCCGCGCGCCGTTCCAGTAGTGGGGCGTGCGCGGGCCCGGGACGTTGCTGATGATCAGGTTGAACGGCGGCCGCACGACGCCCTGCATCTTCAGCATCGGTACGACGATCGACGGCGCCATGCCGACCGCGCTCATCGCGACGATCTGGGCCGGTGTCATCGACGAGAGCGCGTCCTTGCCGTCCTTCATCGACCGGTGGATGGCCCGCAGCCGGTCGGCCGGGTCGGGCAGGTCGGTGGCCAGCCGCACCATCACGGCCCCCACGGCGTTGCCCCCCTCGTCGGACGCCGTCGCGGCCTCCTTGGCCTTCAGCCCGACCGGCACCATCGAGACCAGCGACTGGTCCGGGAGCGCGTCGAGCTCGTCGAGGTAGGTGCGCATCGCGCCGCTGCACATGGCGAGCACGACGTCGTTGATCGTGGTGCCGGTGGCCTTCCCGATCGCGCGCATCCGCTCGACGGGCCAGTCCTGCGCGGCGAACCGCCGAGAGCCGGTGATCGACTGGTTGAAGATTGTGCGCGGCGCGGCCAGCGACACCGCGGACGTCTCGTTGCGCAGCCCCTTGCGGAGGGTGCGGACCAGGGCGAGCGGCATCCCGGCCGCCTCGGCGCTGACACCGAGCGCCGTACGCAGCGCGTCGGAGGGCAGGTCGGCCAGCGTCTTGGCCGCGGTGTTGACGGCCTCGACGGCCGTGCTGGGGAGCGACCCGCCGTGCTCGGCGTCGGAGGGCGGCTTGCGCCGGGCGGCGCCCTCGGCGAACGGCGCCGGCATGTTGCGGCGCTCGGGATCGGTGGTGAGCACGCTGGCCAGCAGCCGCATCGCCGAGATGCCGTCGACCAGCGCGTGGTGCACCTTGGTGTAGAGCGCGACCCGCCCGTCGGCGAGCCCCTCGATCACGTGCATCTCCCACAGCGGCCGCTCCCACGGCAGCCGCGTCGAGTGCAGTCGCCCGCACAGCTCGAGCAGCTCCCGGACGCGGCCGGGCTGGGGGAGGGCGCTGTGCCGGACGTGGTGCTCGATGTCGAACTGGCCGTCGTGCCGCCAGGTCGGCACGCCGCCGCTCCGCACCGACCGGTGCGGGTGCTTGAGGAACAGCGGCGCGATCCGCTCGGTGGCCAGCATCGACTCGTACATCCGGCGGGTGAAGTCCGGGCCCCCGTCGGCGGGGTTCTCGAAGAGCTGCAGGGCGCCCACGTGCATCGGCTGGCTGCGGCTCTCCGCCATCAGGAACGCGGTGGCGGTCGGGTCGACCAGGCTCGGGAGAGAGACCACGGGAGCACCTTTCTGCGCGGGTGGTCGATCCTCCCGCGTCGTGACCGCCGTCACAAGGACGTCTCAGGTTCGCCGGCGCGTCGGGTTTCGGACCCACCCAGGTGGGCAGGGCACCGGTGTGTGCCGCCAGCGACCGCCTTGGGTACGGTCGCGGTGGCCCGTGAGCCACCGATCGTGCATGGGGCGCGACGGCGCTGCGGAAAGGACTCGGCCGTGAGCGACTTCTCCACACCTCCGGGGTGGTACCCCGACGGCGACGGCTGGGAGCGCCGCTGGGACGGCACCGCGTGGACCGAGGAGCGGCGACGGATGGCCGGCCGGGCGCAGCCGACCGAGGTGCGCCCGGTCGCACCGCCGCCGGCTGCACCCCCGCCGGCCGCGCCGCCGCCGCAGAGCCCGCCGCCGG
>NZ_JBNBPO030000028.1:0-55384 GCF_051280635.3 Nocardioides proteolyticus
CTGGAGGCCTGCCTGGAGCAGCTGCGGCCGGTGCCGGGCCGGCCGCACCCGGCGCCGCCGCCCGTCCCCGCGTATCTCGCGGGCACCGGCCCGGCGGGGCCTGCCGGGCGTCGTACGTCCTCGGGCCGGTGGTGGGCCCTGGCCGGGGTCGCCGCCCTGGTGGCCCTGGGCGCCGGGGCCACCGCGGCGCTGCTGACCGCCGACGAGGAGCCGGCCGCCGACGACTTCCTCGCCCTGTCGGCCGAGGAGCAGCTCAGGGAGTCGGAGATGGACATGGCCGTCGTGGATTCGGCCCGGATCCGCGGTGAGTTCCGGCAGGACGACGACCGGATCTCCGTCGACGTGGTCGCCACCACCGCCGGCGACTGCAGGGGGACGATGACCTCGCGGGCCTCGGGCGGCTCCGCCGAGGTGCTGAGCGTCGGCGACAACGTCTACCTCCGCGCCGACGCCGCGTTCTGGGACGGCGTCACTGGAGAGGGCACCGCCGAGCAGGTGCTGCCCCTCATCGGCGACCGGTGGGTCATCGAGAACAGCCTCAAGGAGAGCACCGAGGCGTTCTGCGACCTCGACGAGTTCCTCGAGCGCGACGGCCGCGAGGACGCGACGGTGAGCGGCCTCGGCCGCGGCCGCGTCGACGACCAGGAGTCGGTGAAGGTCGAGCAGAGCGCCGGACCGCAGCGCGAGGTGCTCTACATCCGGGTGGCCGAGCCGCACTACCTGCTGCGGGTGGAGGAGAGCGACGTCGACTACTTCGAGTTCTCCGCGTTCGACGCCGAGGTCGACATCCAGCCTCCGCCCGCCGACGACGTGGTCGACATCGAGAAGCTGCTCGAGGAGGCCGCGCGCGGCGCCGGCTAGCACCACTCCGGCCCGAGACGGGCCGGGAATGCCGTACGCCGCCGCGCGGTTGGCCACCCTCGTGACCTCGACCGCGCCCGCCCGGATCTCCCGTGCGAGCGTGGGGCTGCGCAGCGAGCGGGGACCGGTCCTCGGGTCGGTCATGCTGAGCATCGCGCTGGTCGCGATCGACACCACCATCCTGGCGACCGCGGTCCCGGCGATCGTCGAGGACCTGGGCGGGTTCACCCAGTTCCCGTGGCTGTTCTCGACGTACCTGCTCGCGCAGGCGGTGACGACGCCGATCTACGGCAAGCTCGCCGACGTCTTCGGCCGCAAACCGCTCATGCTGCTGGGCATCGCGCTGTTCGTGCTCGGGTCGGTGCTCTGCGCGGTGGCCTGGAGCATGACCGCGCTGATCGTCTTCCGCGCCGTCCAGGGTCTCGGCGCCGGCGCCATCCAGCCCGCCGGGATGACCATCATGGGCGACATCTACACCGTCGCGGAGCGGGCCGTCGCGCAGAGCTACGTCGCCAGCGTCTGGGCGGTCTCGGCGGTCCTCGGTCCCACGCTCGGCGGGCTGCTGTCGGAGCACGCGTCGTGGCGGTGGATCTTCTGGATCAACCTGCCGCTCGGCCTGCTCGCCGCGGTGGTCCTGGTGCGCCGCTTCCACGAGCCCGCCGCGCGCACCGCCCGCTCGGCGCGCCGCCCGATCGACGCCTGGGGAGCCGCGCTGCTGGCGACCGCGGCCGGGCTCCTCCTCCTCGGACTGCTCGAGGGTGGGATCCGTTGGCCGTGGTGGTCGCCGGCGGGCGTCGGGGTGTTCGCCGCGGTGGCCGTGCTGCTGGCGCTGTTCGTGGCGGTCGAGCGCCGGATGCCCGACCCGGTGCTGCCGCTGTGGGTCTTCCGCGACCGGGTGCTGGTCTCCTCCACGGTGGGCGCGTTCGTGGTGGGCGTGGTGATGATGGGCGTGACGTCGTACGTCCCGGTCTACGCTCAGCGGGTGCTCGGCGAGGGCGCGGTCGTGGCCGGCCTCGCGGTCGCGGCGCTGGCCATCGGCTGGCCGATCGCGGCCAGCACCGCGGGTCGCTTCTACCTGCGGTTCAGCTATCGCCCCTGCCTGCTGGCCGGGTCGGTGCTCGGTCTGGCCGGCACCGTGATGGTCGCCGCAGTGGGTCCGGACAGCTCGGTCTGGCTGCTCGCGGCCGGCTGCCTCGTGCTGGGCCTCGGGCTGGGCTACGTCGCCAGCCCCGGCATCATCGCGGCCCAGGCGGCCGTCACCTGGCGCGACCGCGGCGTCGCGACCGGGACCAACATGTTCTCCCGGTCGGTCGGCAGCGCGGTGGGCGTCGCCGTGTTCGGCGCGGTCGCCAACGGCGTGGTCGCCGCACGGCTCGGCGGTGGGCAGGAGGCCGGCGCCGTCGACCTCGAGAGGCTGCCGGCCGACGTGCTGCATCCCGCGTTGCACGCCGTCTTCGTGGCCGTCGCGGTCGCCTCGCTCGCGCTCGTCGTCGCCGGGCTGGTGATGCCGTCGCGGGTCACCTCCCCGGAGGAGGAGCGCGCCACGGAGGGCAGGTGACCCGCGAGTAGGATCGACGCATGAAGCGCGAGATCTACGACGAGGACCACGAGGCCTTCCGGGCGTCCGTCAAGGAGTTCGTGGACCGTTCGGTCCTGCCCAACGTCGAGCAGCACATCGCCGACAAGGCCCTGCCCCGGGAGTTCTGGCTGGAGGCCGGCAAGCAGGGGCTGCTCGGTCTCGAGGTCCCCGAGGAGTACGGCGGTGCCGAGGCCGGCGACTTCCGGTTCAACGCGGTGCTGCAGGAGGAGCTCGCCAAGGTCGGCGCGGCGTACCCCACCTGTCACGGCATCCACGCCGACATCACCGCGCCGTACATCGTCGAGCTCGGCACCGAGGAGCAGAAGCAGCGCTGGCTGCCGGGCGTCGCCTCGGGAGACATCCTGCTCGCCATCGGCATGACCGAGCCGTCCGGCGGCTCCGACCTGGCCGCGCTGAAGACCACTGCGGTGCGGGACGGCGACGAGTGGGTGATCAACGGCTCGAAGACGTTCATCACCAACGGCTACTCCTGCGACCTCGTCGTCACCGCCGTCCGCACCGACCCGGAGAAGGGCCCCAAGGGGATCACCCTGTTCGGGATCGAGGCGACCAAGGAGGGCTTCTCGCGCGGCCGCAAGCTCGACAAGGTCGGCATGGAGGAGTCCGACACCGCCGAGCTGTTCTTCGAGAACGTCCGGGTGACCGACGCCGAGATCATCGGCGAGCTCAACATGGGCTTCATCCACATGATGCAGAAGCTGCCGCAGGAGCGGCTCGGCTGCGCCGTGGCCAACGTCGCGCACGCCAAGCAGATCCTCGCCGAGACGCTCGACTACACCAAGGAGCGGCACGCCTTCGGTGCCCCGATCGGCACCTTCCAGCACAACAAGTTCCTGCTCGCCGAGCTGGTCACCCAGGTCGAGGTGGCCGAGTCCTACATCGACAAGTGCGTGCTCGCCCACAGCAAGGGCGAGCTCTCCGCCATCGACGCCGCGAAGGCCAAGTGGTGGTCGAGCCAGGTGCAGAGCGAGGTGCTCGACCACTGCGTGCAGCTGCACGGCGGCTACGGGTTCATGAACGAGTACCGCGTCGCCCGCGCCTGGCGGGACGCCCGGGTCACCAAGATCTGGGCCGGCTCCAACGAGATCATGAAGGAGCTGATCGGGCGCGACCTCGGCCTGTGAGGCGGCGCCTGCAGCTGGGTCGGGGTGGGGCTGCGGCGGGGGCGATCTGCTCCTGCAGGAATCACCGGTTGACCGGTGATTCCTGCACTTCGCGGCCATTGCAACACCCGAGAGGTGCGAGTAACGGCCGGGTGCTGTGACGGATGGGGCGCGTGAGGCGCCGGTCACCCCGCCGTGGAGCGACGTACGACGAGCTCCGGCTCGAGCACCACGCTGCGAACCCGCGCGGTCGGGTCGTCGATGGTGGCGAGCAGCAGCTCGGCGGCCACGCCGCCGAGCTGCTCGCGAGGCTGGCGCACCGAGGTGAGGGGGATCGCGGCGGACGCGGCGAAGTCGATGTCGTCGTAGCCGACGAGGGCGACGTCGTCGGGCACGCGCACGCCGGCGAGGGTCAAGGCCTGGAGGACGCCGAGCGCGATCAGGTCGTTGGCCGCGAAGATCGCGTCGGGACGCTCGCGGGCCCCAAGCTCGAGCAGCTCGTCGGCGGCGTGGCGGCCGGCCTCGGCGTCCATCGTGGCGGTCTCGACGAAGCGCAGCCGTGCGCCCGCGGAGTCGGCGACCTCGGCGGCGGCGGCGTGGCGGTGGTCGACCTGGTTGAGCCCACGAGGACCACCGATGAACGCCAACCGGCGCCGGCCGATGCCCACCAGGTGCTCGGCGGCGAGCCGGCCGCCGAGCCGGTCGTCGACCGAGACCGACGAGAACTCGCGGGAGCCGACCCTGCGGTCGACCACGACGACCGCGGTGCCCCGGGCCCGGATCCGGCGCAGGCGCGGGAGCACGCGACCCACGGGGGTGATCAGCAGCCCGCTGACCCGCTGCTCCTCGAACAGGTCCAGGTAGGTGGACTCGCGTGCGGAGTCCTGCCCGGAGCTGCCGAGGATGAGCGGCCGCCGGTGGCGGCCCAGGCAGTCCTCGACACCACGGGCGACGTCGGTGAAGAAGGGGTTGCGCACGTCGAGCACGACCATGCCCACCGCCCGGTTGGACCCGGCCCGGAGCTGGCGGGCGGCGTCGTTGCGCACGAAGCCGAGCTGGTCGATCACCGCGAGGACGTGGGCGAGCGTCGCCGGCGACACCTTGTCCGGCCGGTTCAGCACGTTGGAGACGGTGCCGAGGGAGACGCCGGCGGCCGAGGCCACGTCCTTGACGGAGACCGGGCGCCCGGACGACCCGCGCGAGGCGGCCTCGAGGTCGTTGGTCACGCGGCGACTCCGTTTCGTGATTGATTCGTTTCAAGCATTCTGGCAGAAGATCTTGACTTCTGTGACAGCCGTCACCTACGTTCCCGGTTAACCCGATTGAAACCTTTCAATCACCGGATGTCCAGAGGAGCGGGATGACAGACAGGTCGACGGAGGTCGTCGCTCCGACGCTCGAGCTCCGTGACGTCGCGAAGTCGTTCGGGTCGGTGGCCGCCCTGCGTTCGGGCACGCTGATCGTCGAGCCCGGCTCCATCCACGCCCTCGTCGGCGAGAACGGTGCCGGCAAGTCCACGCTGGTCAAGATCGTCGCCGGCGTGCACCGCCGCGACAGCGGCGAGTTCCGGTTCCAGGGCCGGCCCGTCGACTTCTCGTCCACCGCGGAGTCGAAGGCCGCAGGCATCGCGGTCATCTACCAGGAGCCCACGCTCTTCCCCGACCTCTCCGTCGCCGAGAACATCTTCATGGGCCGCCAGCCGCTCGGCGGCGCCCGACGCATCGACCGCAGGCGGATGTACGCCGAGTCGACCGCCCTCTTCGAGCGGCTCGGCGTCCGGATCGACCCGCGGCGCCCGGCGCGCGGCCTGTCCATCGCCGACCAGCAGATCATCGAGATCGCCAAGGCGATCTCCCTCGACGCGGCGCTCCTGGTGATGGACGAGCCGACCGCGGCGCTGAGCGGCGTCGAGGTGGACCGGCTGTTCGCCGTCGCGCGC
This sequence comes from Nocardioides proteolyticus, assembly GCF_051280635.3. Lineage (NCBI taxonomy): Bacteria > Bacillati > Actinomycetota > Actinomycetes > Propionibacteriales > Nocardioidaceae > Nocardioides > Nocardioides proteolyticus. Next base: position 5,504 of record NZ_JBNBPO030000028.1, read on the forward strand.
AGCCTGCGTGACGAGGGCCGTGCCCTGGTCTTCATCTCGCACCGGTTCGAGGAGGTCTTCGCCCTGTGCGACACGGTCACCGTGATGCGCGACGGCGAGTACGTCTCGACCGACGCCATCGCCGCCACCACGGTCGACCAGATCGTCGCGAAGATGGTCGGGCGCGAGGTCGCCGAGCTGTTCCCGAAGACGCCCGCCCCGGTCGGCGACGTCGTGCTGCAGGTCGCCGACCTGACCAGCGTCGGGGTCTTCGACGACGTGAGCTTCGAGGTGCGCGCGGGTGAGATCGTCGCCCTCGCCGGGCTCGTCGGCGCGGGCCGCAGCGAGATCGCTCGGGCCGTCTTCGGCGTCGACGGGTACGACGCCGGCTCGGTCGTGCTGGGCGGTCGGCCGGTCCCGCAGCGGCGGCCGCGCGCGGCGATCGAGGCGGGGATGGCGTTCGTGCCGGAGGACCGGCGCCAGCAGGGACTGGTGGTCGACGGCTCGATCGCCCGCAACGTGGCCTCCGTGATCCGCGGCCGGCTCGACCGGCTGGGCCTGCTCACCGCGCGCGCCGAGCAGCGCGCCGCGGCGCCCTGGGCGGCGCGGCTCGAGGTGAAGACCAACGCCCTCGACATGCCGGCCACCACCATGAGCGGCGGCAACCAGCAGAAGGTCGTGCTGGCGAAGTGGCTGGCCACCGAGCCCCGGCTGCTCATAATCGACGAGCCGACCCGCGGCATCGACGTCGGCACCAAGTCCGAGGTGCACCGGCTCCTGTCCGACCTCGCCGGTCAGGGCCTGGCGATCCTGATGATCTCCTCCGAGCTGCCCGAGGTCCTGGGCATGGCCGACCGGGTGCTGGTCGTCCACGAGGGCCGGATCACCGCCGAGATGTCCCGCGAGCAGGCGACGCCCGAGGCCGTCATGCACGCCGCCACGGGGTCGCCGGCCACGTCCACCGCGCCGGCGGCGCCGTCCGCCGTCGCCCACGAGGAGCTGAACGCATGACCTCCACCCTCGGCGACCACACGCCCGACCTCGTCGAGGCGCACCCCAGCGAGCTCAGCCCCGGCCAGCGGGCGGTCGGCACGGTGCTCCGATCCCGCGAGCTCGCGGTCGGCCTGGTGCTCCTGGTCCTGGTCGCCGCCACCGCCGCGAAGAGCTCGAGCTTCCTGTTCGGGTCCGACGGCTGGCGCTCGCTGCTGGTGAACCCCAGCATCCTGATCCTGCTCGCGGTGGGGCAGACCGTCGTCATCGTGACCCGCAACGTCGATCTGTCGGTGGGGTCCACGATGGGACTCACCGCCTACCTGACCGGCCGCCTCTTCGTCGACACCGGCCTACCGGCTCCCGTCGTCGTGCTGTGCGCCGTCGGGCTCGGCGCGGCGCTGGGGCTCGTCAACGGGGTGCTCGTGGCCTTCGGCAAGGTGCCCGCGCTGGTGATCACCCTCGGGACGCTCTACATCTACCGCGGCATCTTCCTCACCTGGGCCGGCAGCGACCGGATCACCGCCAGCGACATCCCCGACGGGTACCTCGACCTCGGTACCGCGCAGGTGCTCACCCTCCCGGTGCTCACGCTCATCGCCCTCGTCGTCCTCGCCGTCGTGGGCTATCACCTGCACACCGCCCGGTCGGGCCGCGAGCTCTACGCGATCGGCTCGGACCCCGACGCCGCGGTCCTCTACGGCCTCAAGGTCACCCGCCGCGTCCTGCTCGCCTTCGTGCTCTCCGGGGCGCTGGCCGGCCTCGCGGGTGCCTTCTACGTGGCCCGCTACGGAACGGTCAGCTCCGGCGCCGGCCTCAACATGGAGCTGCAGGCCGTCGGCGCCGCCGTCATTGGCGGAGTCGCGATCTTCGGCGGCAGCGGCACCGTCTGGGGCGCCGCCATCGGCGCCACCCTCCTGGTCACCATCAACAGCGCCCTCCCGGTGCTCGGCATCCAGGACTTCTGGCAGCGGGCCGTCGTCGGAGCGCTGATCCTCGCCGCGGTGGTCCTCGACCGGGTCCTCGCCGTGCGCCAGGAGCGCCGCCTGGCCCTCGCCCGGGAGGCGGAAGCTGCCCAGGAGGCTGCCCAGGGGGCAGCGCAGGGGGCAGCTCAGGAGACAGGCGGGTCGCGCCCACCCGCACCGCCGGCGGCGGCCGCCGGTCGCCGCCGCAACGACGAGGGGAGTGCCCGATGAGCACCGGACTGCAGGCTCCCGCCGCGAGCGGCGAGCGGACCTACCGGCCCTACGCCCGGCCGCTCGTCCAGCGCCTGCTGGTCAACCGGGAGGCCGCGATCATCGCCCTCCTGGTGGCCGTCTTCGCGTGGTCGACCGTCAACGTCGAGAACTTCGACGGACCGCTGACGCTCTACTACCTGTTCCTCGACATGGCGCCGATCCTGCTGATCGCGCTGCCGATGACGCTGGTCATCATCACCGGCGAGATCGACCTGTCGGTGGCCAGCATCGTCGGCCTGAGCAGCGTCCTCGTCGGCATCTTCCACGCCGACCTCGGGCTGTCGATCCCCGTGGCGGCGTTGCTGGCGATCCTCGCTGGCGCGGTCGCCGGCGCGCTGAACGGCTTCCTCGTCGCGTACGTCGGACTGCCGTCCCTGGCGGTCACGATCGGCACCCTGGCCCTCTACCGCGGCATCGCCGTCGGCCTTCTCGGCGACACCGCCATCACCGACTTCCCCGACAAGTGGACCGACCTGGTGAAGGAGCGGCTGGTCGCGGAGAGCTCCTACCCGGTGATCCTGGTGCCCATCGTGGCGCTGATCGTGGTCTTCGCCGTGCTGCTCCACTTCACCTCCTTCGGCCGTGGCGTCTACGAGATCGGGCTCAACGACGAGGCGGCCCGGTTCACCGGCGTGGACGTGGCCCGCACCAAGCTGTGGCTCTTCGTGATGACCGGCGCGGTGTCCGCGCTCGCCGGCATCTACTACTCGCTGCGCTACGGCAGCGCGCGCGGTGACAACGCGACGGGGATGGAGCTGCAGGTCATCGCCGCGGTCCTGCTCGGCGGGGTCTCCATCTTCGGCGGACGCGGTGCCCTGCACGGCGTGATCGCCGGGGTCCTGCTCATCGGTGTCATCTCGAGCGCCATGCGCCTCGAGGGGGAGACGGTCAACAAGATCAACATCGTGATCGGTGTGCTGCTCGTCCTCTCCGTCATCTCCACCAGCTTCCTCGCCTGGGCCTCGGGCCTGCGCTCGACGAGGAGATGGCCGTGGGCGTCGCGCTCGCGGCCGGACAGCGCCGACCAACGGTCGCGGTCCTGACCAGGTTCAACGAAAGGTAAGAACGATGAAGTTCCAGAGTCGGCGAGTCTCTGCGCTCGCAGCGCTCGTCCTGGCCGCCAGTGTCGGCCTCACCGCCTGCGGCGGGGACGACGGCGACGGTGGCGGCGAGGACGGCGGCGCCGCGATCACCTTCCTCCCGAAGAATCTCGGCAACCCCTACTTCGAGACCAGCGACGCAGGTGGCGAGAAGGCCATCGAGGAGTTCGGCGGCACCTACAAGGAGGTCGGCCCGGACACCGCGACCCCGGACGCCCAGGTCCAGTACATCAACACCGAGGCCCAGCGGGGCGTGGACGGGCTGGTCGTCTCGGCCAACGACCCCGAGGCGATCTGCGACGCCCTCAACGAGGCACGCGACGCCGGGGTCAAGGTCGTCACCTTCGACTCCGACACCAACCCGGAGTGCCGCGACCTGTTCATCAACCAGGCCAGCCCCGAGGGCATCGCGAAGGCGCAGGTCGACCTGATCGCCGAGCAGATCGGCGGCAAGGGCGAGATCGCCATCCTGTCCGCGGCGGCCAACGCCACCAACCAGAACGCCTGGATCAAGCTGATGGAGGAGGAGCTCGCGGCCAACTACCCCGACATCGAGCTCGTCGACACCGTCTACGGCGACGACGACGACCAGACGTCGTTCGACAAGACCGCCGCACTGCTGCAGTCCCACCCGAACCTCAAGGGCATCATCTCGCCGACCACCGTCGGCATCAGCGCGGCCGCCCGCTACCTCTCCGACTCGCAGTACAAGGGCAAGGTGGCCCTGACCGGCCTCGGCACGCCCAACCAGATGCGGGACTACGTCGAGGACGGCACCGTCACCGCCTTCGCGCTGTGGAACCCCGAGGACCTCGGCTACCTGTCGGCGTACGCCACCAAGGCGCTCATCGACGGCGACATCACCGGCGAGAAGGGCGACACCTTCGAGGCCGGCGAGCTCGGCGAGTACACCGTCGGCGAGAACGGCGAGGTCCTCCTCGGCGAGCCGTTCGTCTTCAACAAGGACAACATCGGCGACTTCAACTTCTGAGCCACCGCTCAGGGCTGAACCACCGATCCGACCGCAGGAACAGGGAGCACGGCACACCATGCCTCGCTACTGCTTCACCCTCCAGGTCCGTCCCGACCGGATGGACGAGTACGTCGAGCGCCACCGGGCCGTCTGGCCCGACATGCTCCGCGCGCTCGCGGACACCGGGTGGCACAACTACTCCCTGTTCCTGCGGGAGGACGGCCTCCTCGTCGGCTACGTCGAGGCCGACGACCTCGCCGCGGCGCAGGCCGCCATGGACCGCACCGAGGTCAACACCCGGTGGCAGGCCGAGATGGCCGACTTCTTCACCTGGCCCGACGGCGCCGCCGGCCGGGCGCCCGACCAGGGCTTCCTCCTCCTCCGCGAGGTGTTCCACCTCGAGGACCAGCTCGCACAGGAAAGCAACCGACCATGACCAGTAACAGGGGTTTTGCCGCCATCGCGGCCCAGCTCGAGGGCCAGGCGATCGAGCTGCCCTCGTGGGCGTTCGGCAACTCCGGCACCCGCTTCAAGGTCTTCGGCACCGCGGGGACCCCGCGTTCGGTCGAGGAGAAGATCGCCGACGCCGCCACCGTGCACCGGTTCACCGGCCTCGCCCCCAGCGTGGCGCTGCACATCCCCTGGGACCGGGTCGACGACTACGGCGCTCTCGCCAGCTTCGCCGAGGACCACGGCGTGCGGCTGGGCACGATCAACTCCAACACCTTCCAGGACGACGACTACAAGTTCGGTGCCCTCACCCACGTCGACGCCAAGATCCGCCAGAAGGCGATCGACCACCACTTCGAGTGCATCGACATCATGGGCGCGACCGGGTCGCGCGACCTGAAGATCTGGCTCGCCGAGGGCAGCAACTACCCCGGCCAGGCCGACCTTCGCGGCCGGCAGGACCGCCTGGCCGAGTCGCTGGCCACCATCCACGAGCGGCTCTCCGCAGAGCAGCGGCTGGTGCTGGAGTACAAGTTCTTCGAGCCGGCGTTCTACCACACCGACGTCCCCGACTGGGGTACGGCGTACGCCCAGGTGGCGGCCCTCGGCGACAACGCCGTGGTGTGCCTCGACACCGGGCACCACGCCCCGGGCACCAACATCGAGTTCATCGTCATGCAGCTGCTGCGCCTGGGCAAGCTCGGCTCGTTCGACTTCAACAGCCGCTTCTACGCCGACGACGACCTCATCGTCGGCGCAGCGGACCCGTTCCAGCTGTTCCGGATCATCTTCGAGGTGATGCAGGGCGGCGGCTACGGCCCCGACAGCGACGTGGCGTTCATGCTCGACCAGTGCCACAACATCGAGGACAAGATCCCCGGGCAGATCCGGTCGGTCCTCAACGTCCAGGAGATGACGGCCCGGGCACTGCTCGTCGACCGCGACGCGCTGCGCCGGGCCCAGGAGGCCGGTGACGTCCTCGGCGCCAACGAGGTCTTCATGGACGCGTTCTACACCGACGTCCGCGCCGACCTCGCCGCGTGGCGCGAGGAGCGCGGGCTGCCGGGCAACCCGATGCGCGCCTACGCCGACTCCGGCTACCAGGCCGAGATCGAGGCCACCCGGGTCGGCGGCGCCCAGATGTCCTGGACCTGAGCGCCGCGCCGTCCCGTCACGACACCGCACCCACCCGCGAGAACGAGAAGGCATCATGACCAACCCTGCAGTTGCCGCGCTGATCGCGCGCTCCAACCGCCTCGGCGCCGACCCGCGCAACACCAACTACGCGGGCGGCAACACCTCGGCCAAGGGCACCGAGACCGACCCGGTCACCGGCGAGGCCGTCGAGCTGCTCTGGGTCAAGGGATCCGGCGGCGACCTCGGCACCCTGAAGGAGTCGGGGCTCGCCGTGCTGCGCCTCGACCGCCTGCGGCACCTCGTCGACGTCTACCCGGGCGTCGACCGGGAGGACGAGATGGTCGCGGCCTTCGACTACTGCCTCCACGGCAAGGGCGGCGCCGCACCGTCCATCGACACGGCCATGCACGGCCTGGTCGACGCCGCGCACGTCGACCACCTCCACCCCGACTCGGGCATCGCGATCGCGACCGCCGCTGACGGCGAGGCGCTCACCAAGGAGATCTTCGGCGACAAGGTCGTTTGGGTGCCGTGGCGGCGTCCCGGCTTCCAGCTCGGCCTCGACATCGCGGCCATCAAGGAGAAGAACCCGCAGGCGATCGGCTGCATCCTGGGCGGCCACGGCATCACGGCCTGGGGCGAGACCAGCGAGGAGGCCGAGGCGCACTCGCTGATGATCATCGACACCGCGGCGTCGTACATCGAGGAGAACTCGAAGGCCGAGCCGTTCGGTCCCGCGCTCGAGGGCTACGCCGCGCTGCCGGAGCAGGAGCGGCGCGCGAAGGCGGCCGCGCTGGCGCCCACGATCCGCAGCATCGCGTCGGCGGACCGGCCCATGGTCGGCCACTTCACCGACAGCGAGACGGTGCTGGACTTCCTGGCGCACGCCGAGCACCCGCGCCTCGCGGCCCTCGGCACGTCGTGCCCGGACCACTTCCTGCGCACGAAGGTCAAGCCGCTGGTGCTGGACCTGCCCGCGACCGCGTCGGTGGAGGAGTCGGTCGCCCGGCTCCAGGAGCTCGCCGTCAGCTACCGCGAGGACTACCAGGCCTACTACGACCGGCACGCGACGCCGGACTCCCCGGCCATCCGCGGCAAGGACCCGCTGATCGTGCTGGTCCCCGGCGTCGGCATGTTCTCCTTCGGCAAGGACAAGCAGACGGCCCGCGTGGCCGGCGAGTTCTACGTCAACGCCATCAACGTGATGCGCGGCGCCGAGGGGCTCTCGACCTACCAGCCGATCGACGAGGCGGAGAAGTTCCGCATCGAGTACTGGGCGCTGGAGGAGGCCAAGCTGCAGCGGATGCCGAAGCCCAAGCCCCTGGCGACCCGGATCGCGCTGGTCACCGGAGCCGCGAGCGGCATCGGCAAGGCCACCGCGCAGCGCCTGGCCGCCGAGGGCGCGTGCGTCGTGATCGGTGACCTCGACGGCGACCGCGCTGCCGCGGCCGCGGCCGAGATCGGTGGGCCCGACGTCGCCGTCGGCGTCGCCGCCGACGTGTCCGACGAGGCAGCCGTCCAGGCCATGGTCGACGCCGCCGTGCTCGCGTTCGGCGGCCTGGACCTGGTGGTCAACAACGCCGGGCTGTCGCTCTCCAAGCCGCTGCTCGAGACGACCGAGCGCGACTGGGACCTGCAGCACGACGTGATGGCGAAGGGCTCCTTCCTCGTGTCGAAGGCAGCGGCCAAGGTGATGATCGAGCAGGAGATGGGCGGCGACATCGTCTACATCTCCTCGAAGAACTCCCTCTTCGCCGGCCCCAACAACGTCGCGTACGGCGCCGCGAAGGCCGACCAGGCCCACCAGGTCCGGCTGCTCGCGGCCGAGCTCGGCGAGCACGGCATCAAGGTCAACGGGATCAACCCCGACGGCGTCGTCCAGGGCTCGGGCATCTTCGCCGGCGGCTGGGGCGCCAGCCGCGCCGCCGTCTACGGCGTGGAGGAGAAGGACCTCGGCAAGTTCTACGCCCAGCGCACGATCCTCAAGCGCGAGGTGCTGCCCGACCACATCGCCAACGCCGTCTTCGTCCTCTGCGGCCCCGACCTCACCCACACCACCGGCCTGCACGTCCCGGTCGACGCCGGGGTCGCCGCAGCCTTCCTGCGATGACTGCCCGCGAGTCCCTGCGCGTCGCCGCCGTCGACCTCGGGGCGACGAGCGGGCGGGTGATGTCCGGCCGGATCAGCGCGGGCACCGTCGAGGTCAACGAGCTGCACCGGTTCCCCAACGGCGCGGTGCGCGTCGGGGCGTCGTACTTCTGGGACGTGCTCGGCATCCACCGGGAGGTGCTGACGGGGATCCGCGAGGTCGCCCGGACCGGGCCGCTCGACGGCGTGGGCATCGATTCCTGGGCCGTCGACTACGGGCTGCTGGACCGGGACGGGCAGCTGCTCGGCAACCCGTTCAGCCACCGCGACCCCCGCACCGACGGCATCGCCGAGCAGGTGGTGGCGCAGGTGGGAGCCGCCGAGCTCTACGCCACCACCGGCATCCAGCGACTCCCGTTCAACACGATCTACCAACTGGTGGCGGCGAAGGGCACGGCGGCACTCGAGGCCGCCGAGACGCTGCTCCTCCTCCCGGACCTGCTGGGCTACTGGCTCACCGGCAGCATCGGTGCCGAGCGCACGAACGCCTCCACCACCCAGCTGTACGACGCCCGCGCGGGCGAGTGGGCGCTCGACCTGGCCCGCCGGCTGGGCCTGCCGTGGGGCATCCTGCCGCCGCTGCGCGACCCGGGCACGGCACTCGGTCCCCTCCTGCCGCACGTGGCGCGAGAGGTCGGCGTCAAGGACGAGGTGCCGGTCATCGCGGTGGGCTCCCACGACACCGCGTCCGCCGTCGTGGGCGTGCCCGCGGAGGAGGGCCGGTTCGCCTACATCTCCTCGGGCACCTGGTCGCTGGTGGGGCTCGAGCTGGACAAGGCGGTGCTGACCGAGGAGGCCCGCCTCGCCGACTTCACCAACGAGCTCGGGGTCGACGGCACCGTCCGGTTCCTCAAGAACGTGACCGGCCTGTGGGTGCTCTCCGAGTGTCTCCGCTCGTGGCAGGACCGGCGGTTCCGCGACGTCGAGCTGCGGTCGCTGCTGGCCGCGGTGGCCGACTTCGAGCCCCTGCGCACCGTCGTGGACATCAACGACCCGCGGCTGCTCGCGCCGAGCACCGCCACCGACCCGATGCCGGAGCGGGTCGCGATGCTCGCCGCCGAGGCGGGCGAGCTGGTGCCGCGGTCACCGGTCGCCATCGCGCGCTGCATCCTCGACAGCCTCGCCGTGGCCTACCGGCGTCACGTGCGCAAGGCGGCCGAGCTCGCCGCGGTGCCCGTCGACGTGGTGCACGTGGTCGGCGGCGGGTCGCAGAACGAGCTGCTCTGCCAGCTGACCGCCGACGCCTGCGGCGTCCCCGTGCTCGCAGGTCCGGTGGAGGCGGCCGCGCTGGGCAACGTCCTCGTCCAGGGCCGAGCGCTCGGCGCCGACCTGCCCGACCTCGCCGCGATGCGTGCCCTGGTCCGGCGGTCCTACGACGTCGTCCGCTACGAGCCGCGTGCCGACGTCGACTGGGCGGCCGTCGAGGCCCGCCTCCCCTGACCTGCACGATCCCCGCCGTCTCCCCGGAAGGACACCGCATGACCGACATCCCCAGCCCCCGCCTGAACCGGCGCTCCCTCTTCGGAGCCACGGCCGCCACCCTCGGCGCGGCGGCCGTCGTGGGGGCCGCCGGCTCCGGTGCCCTGGACCCGGCGGCCGCGGCCGCGCCCACCCAGGGCTTCCCCAAGGAGCTCGGCAAGGCGTTCCGCAAGCCGGGCACCGCCACCGCCGCCGGCTTCCGCTGGTGGTGGCCGCACGGGCTGGTGGACCCCGAGCAGGTGGCGCGTGAGGTCGACCAGGTCGCGGACGCCGGGTTCGGCGTGCTGGAGGTCGCCGTGGTCACCCACAGCCTGCGCGCTCGGGACATCACGATCGACGTCGCCAAGCACGGCTGGGGCAGCCCCAGCTGGGTGGCGGGCGTGAAGGCGGCGCTGGCCCGCGCAGCCAAGCGGGACGTCCGGGTCGACATCACCGTCGGCCCCTCCTGGCCGGCTGCGGTGCCCACGATCACGCCCGACGACGACGCCGCGTGCAGTGAGCTGGCCTACGGCCGCGCCGACGTCGCCGCCGGCGCGACCTTCGACGCGCAGCTGCCGGCGCCGCAGGGCGAGGCGCACGGGTCCCGGGTCGAGCTGGTCACGGTGCAGGCCCACCGGGTCACGGCGAGCACCTCGTCGGTCACCACCATCGACCCCGACTCCTACGTCGACCTCTCCGCCGAGGTGAGCGGAGGCCGCCTCACCTGGACCGCACCCGCGGACCCGGCCGGAGGCAGCTGGGTGGTGCTCGCCACCTGGCGGCGCGGCTCCGGGCAGGAGCCCGAGGCGGGTCCGCACACCGCGCCCCGCTCCTACGTGGTCGACCACTTCAGCGACCTCGGCACCCAGGCGGTCATCGACCTGTGGGAGGACAAGGTCCTCGACGGCGAGATGCGGGCGCTGCTCTGGGCCGCCGGCGGCTATCTCTTCGAGGACTCGCTGGAGATCGAGACCCACGCGACCATCTGGACGCCGCGGCTGCTCGAGGAGTTCAAGGCGCGCGCCGGCTACGACCTCGAGCCCTTCCTCCCGGTGGTGCTTGAGGTGAACGAGTCCTACCGGTTCGCCCTCGGCACGCCGGGCTCGCCCGCCACCACCGACGCGCTGCACACCAACCAGGTCCGCGACGACTTCAACCAGGTGCTCTCCGACCTCTACCGCGACCGGCACCTGCGGCCGATGCAGGAGTTCGCCCGCTCCCTCGGCATGGGCCTGCGGATCCAGGCCTACGGACTGGAGACCGACTCCACCGAGCACTCCGCCATCCTCGACATCGCGGAGACCGAGTCGCTGGGGTTCAAGAACCTCGACGACTACCGGGTGATGGCGGGCGGTCGGGACATCGCCGGCAAGACGATCCTGTCCTGCGAGGCGATCTGCTACAACGGCGCTGCCTACAACACCACCTGGGGCGCCAACAGCGTCAGCCCGACGGCGCAGAACCAGGCGCTGTTCACGCTCAACAGCATCTTCGCCGCGGGCGTGAACCAGGCGATCATCCACGGCTTCCCCTACGGCGCGGCGCCGGACGTCACCTGGCCCGGGTTCGCCGCGTTCTCGCCGTACTACAACGGAGCCATCGGATTCGGCGAGGCGTGGGGCCCCCGCACCCCGCAGTGGGAGCACATGCCCGGCATCGCCGGCTACCTCGCCCGCACCCAGCTGGTGCTGCAGACCGGCACGCCGAAGTACGACATCGTCTTCCTGCGCCAGAAGGGGTACGCCTCCACCGGTGTCGGGCCGTTCTGGGTCACCAACGACGGCACCAAGCTCGGCTGGTCGCACTCGTTCATCAGCTCCGCGCTGCTGGTCCGCGACGACGTCACCGTCCGCGACGGACGGCTCGCGCCGGACGGCCCTGCCTACAAGGTGCTGGTGATCGGACCGGACAAGATCCGCAGCCGCGAGGTCACCATCGACCTCGAGGCCGCGCGCAAGGCGCTCGAGCTGGGCCGTGCGGGCCTGCCGATCATCCTGGTCAACGACGCCGGCAAGGACTGGGCGCGCGACGCCACTCCCGTCGGCCGCACCGACGCGGCGGCCGTCGCCGAGGTCCGGGACCTGATGGCGAGGGTCGCGGCACTCCCCACCACCCGCAGCGTGGCGGAGGCCGGCGTCGGAGGTGCTCTCGCCGAGCTGGGCGTCACCAGCGACGTGGAGCACGCCGCCTCGACCGTGATGCACGTCCGCCGGGTGGTCGGCGACGCCGACCTCTACTACCTCGCCAACGCGCGGCACGCCGAGAACCGGCGGCTGAGCCCGGTGCGCCAAGACGTGTGGCTGACCGCCAGCGACCGCGCGGCCGTGCCGTGGCTGCTCGACGCCTGGACCGGCGAGGTCCGCCGGATCGCCGCCTACGAGCGGTCCGGAGACAGGGTCCGGGTCCAGGTCGACCTGGTGCCCGGTCAGTCGACAGTCGTGGCCCTCGCCCCGGCAGGCCCCGGCGCGTTCAAGTCCGTGCTCCCCGCAGAGGGCCAGGAGATCGTGCTGCGGGGCAACCGCGCCGTCCTCCGGTCCACGACCGCCGGGACCGTCACGGTCCCGCGCCCCAGCGGCAAGCCTGCCGAGGTGCGGGTCGGCCGCGTCCGCGAGCCGCTCGTGCCTCCCTCCTGGACGCTGGAGCTGGAGGACTGGAAGCCGGCCGACCCGTCGGACCCGAAGGACCTCCGCACCGCCAAGGAGGTCCACACGGCCGAGCTCGGCACGCCGCAGGCCTGGTCGAGGGTCAGCGGGTTCGAGGACGTCTCCGGCATCGGCCGCTACCGCACGGTCGTGGACCTCGGGAAGGACTGGACCGAGGACGACGGCGCCTACCTTGAGCTGGGGGAGGTCAACGACACCTTCCGGGTCAGGGTCAACGGTGAGCTGCTGCCGCCGTGCGACCCTGTCGACGCGAGGGTCGACCTGGGCCGACGTCTCCGCCCGGGTGCGAACACGATCGAGGTGGAGGTCGCCTCGACCCTGCTCAACCGGCTTCGGGTCGTCACCCCCGAGGTGTACGGCGTCGCGGCGCGCCAGAGCTACGGGCTCGCCGGCCCGGTGCGTCTGGTTCCCTACGTCGAGAAGGTGGTGCCTGCCTGAGGCGCGCGGCCGGGCGGGCGCACGAACAGCGGGCAGCAGCCCGAGGACCGAGGAGAACAGGGGGGCCGGTGCGGTGAGAGTCGCCTTGATGGTCACCTGCATCAACGACGCGATGTTCCCGGGCACGGGTGCGGCCGTCGTACGGCTGCTGCGCCGGCTGGGGGTCGACGTCGACTTCCCCGACGCGCAGACCTGCTGCGGGCAGCCGATGGTGAACACCGGCTACCTCGACGAGGCGGTGCCGGCGGTCCGCAGCCACGTCCGCGCGTTCGAGGGGTACGACGCCGTGGTCACGCCGTCGGGGTCGTGTGCCGGCTCGGTGCGCCACCAGCACCGGCTGGTCGCGAAGCGGTCCGGCGACCCGAGCCTGGAGCGGGCCGTCGCGGAGACGTCGCCACGCACCTACGAGCTCACCGAGTTCCTCGTCGACGTGCTGGGCGTGACCGACGTCGGCGCCTACTTCCCGCACCGGGTCGCCTACCACCCGACCTGCCACTCGCTCCGGATGCTCGGGGTGGGCGAGCGCCCGCGCCGCCTGCTCGAGGCGGTACGTGGTCTGCGGCTCGTCGACCTGCCGCACGCCGAGGCGTGCTGCGGGTTCGGCGGGACCTTCGCGATGAAGAACGCCGACACGTCGGTCGCGATGGGCGCCGACAAGGCCCGCCACGTCCGGTCGACGGGCGCGGAGGTGCTCGTCGCCGGCGACAACTCCTGCCTGATGCACATCGGCGGGCTGCTCTCCCGCGAGCGGTCCGGCGTCCGGGTCATGCACCTGGCCGAGGTGCTCGCCGCGACGGAGGAGTCCCCGCCGGGAGGTCCGCGATGACCCACACGTTCGTCGGGATGCCGCCCTTCCCCTCCGCCGCGCGGGACGCGCTCGCCGACACGCAGCTGCGGCACAACCTGGCCCACGCCACCGCGACGATCCGCGGCAAGCGGGCGGCCGTCGTCGGAGAGGTGGACGGCTGGGAGGAGCTCCGGCTGGCCGGTGCGGCGGTCAAGGACCGGGCACTGCGCGACCTCGACGAGCAGCTGGTCCGGCTGGAGGCGTCGCTGACCGCACGGGGGGCGACCGTCCACTGGGCCCGCGACGCGGCGGAGGCCAACCGGATCGTCGTCGACGTCGCCCGGCGCCACGCCGTCGACGAGGTGGTCAAGGTCAAGTCGATGGTCACCCAGGAGATCGGTCTCAACGAGGCGCTCCAGGCCGAGGGCATCGCAGCCTGGGAGACCGACCTCGCCGAGCTGATCGTCCAGCTCGGCGGCGACCTGCCGAGCCACATCCTGGTGCCCGCGATCCACCGCAACCGGGCGGAGATCCGCGAGATCTTCCGCCGCCGGATGGGCGAGGTCGGCCGCGCGGCGCCCGAGGACCTGACCGACGAGCCGGCGGTTCTCGCCGGCGCGGCGCGCCTGCACCTGCGCGAGAAGTTCCTGCGCGCGCGGATGGCCGTGTCCGGCGCCAACTTCGCCGTCGCCGACACCGGCACCCTCGTGGTCGTGGAGTCCGAGGGCAACGGCCGGATGTGCCTCACGCTGCCCGACGTGCTGGTGAGCGTGGTGGGGATCGAGAAGGTGGTCCCGACCTGGGCCGAGCTCGACCCGCTGCTGCGGCTGCTGCCCCGCTCGTCGACGGGCGAGCGGATGAACCCCTACACCTCGATGTGGACCGGCATCACGCCCGGGGACGGCCCCCAGGAGGTGCACGTGGTGCTCCTCGACAACGGCCGCACCCGCGCGCTGGCCGACGACGTGGGCCGCCAGGCGCTGCGCTGCATCCGCTGCTCGGCCTGTCTCAACGTCTGCCCGGTCTACGAGCGGACCGGCGGCCACGCCTACGGCTCGGTCTACCCCGGCCCGATCGGCGCCATCCTCAACCCGCTGCTCAACGGCACCGGTGATCCGCAGACCGACAGCCTCCCCTACGCCTCCACGCTCTGCGGCGCCTGCTTCGAGGCGTGCCCGGTGCGGATCGACATCCCCGAGGTGCTGGTGCACCTGCGGTCCGAGGTGGTCGACGCCCACCGCGACGACCGGGTGCCGAAGGCCGAGGCCGTCGCGATGCGGACGACCGCCTACGCCTTCGGCGACGCCCGCCGGCTCGCCGTCGGGGAGCGCGTGGCCGGCGTCGCCGGCCGGGCCCTGCGCCGCTTCGGGCGTACGACGCTCCCGGGCGGCCGGCGCTCGATCCGGCGTCTGCCGGGGCCCGGGTCGGCATGGACGGGCGCGCGCGACCTGGCCGCTCCGGCCCCGGAGTCGTTCCGGGCCTGGTGGCAGCGCACGAGCGGCCGGCTCGACGGTGAGGAGCGGCGATGAGCGCGCGCGAGGAGATCCTCGGCCGGGTCCGCGCGGCGCTCGCCGGGGTCGACCCCGACCCGGAGCCGGTCGTCGCGCCGCCGGGCGCACGGGTGACCGACCTGGTCGCCCACTTCGCCGAGCGGGTCGCCGACTACCGCGCCGTCGTCGTGCGGTGCACGGCGGCGGAGGCGCCCCGCGCCGTGGCCGACGCCCTGCCACCAGGCGCCCGCGTCGTCGTACCGCCGGGGCTGCCGGAGGAGCTGCGCGACGCCCTCGGCGAGGTCGTCGTCGACGGCGGCCTCTCCGCGGCCGAGCTCGACGGGTGCGACGCCGTGGTCACGCTGTGCCGCCTCGGCATCGCGGAGACCGGGACGATCGTGCTCGACCACACGCCCGACCAGGGCCGCCGGGCGATCAGCCTGGTGCCGGACCGTCATGTCTGCGTGGTGCGCGGCGACCAGGTGGTCGCCGACGTCGGGGAGGCGGTGGCGGCGCTCGACCCGGTCCGCCCGCAGACCTGGATCAGCGGCCCCAGCGCCACCAGCGACATCGAGCTCGACCGCGTCGAAGGCGTGCACGGCCCCCGGCACCTGCACGTCGTGGTGGTGGAGGACTGACCATGATCGACGAGCGGCCACGGACCGACGGCGAGGCGGGTCGCTGGACGCCCAGCCGCCTCGACGTGGAGATCCTGCGCCTGCTCTCGCTCGGCCAGACCACCGACGTGATCGCCCGCCGCGTCGGCGTCTCGGAGCGGACGGTGCGTCGGCGGCTGCGCGCCATCGCCGACGACATCGGGGTGGACTCCTCGATCGAGGCGGTCGTGCACGCGGTCCGCGCCGGGCTGATCTGAGCGGAGCCGGTGGCCGGATCCGGCCACAGGGGTTGTGACAGCGGTCACTGTCTTCGTACTGTCCGGTGAATCGTTTCAGGACAGACGGAGCAGACATGAGCCGGTCCCGCCCTCCCCTCGCCTTCGCACTGCTGGCGATCGCCCTGCTCCTGGGCGTCGCGGCGCCGGTCGCCACCCAGGCGACTCCCGGTGGCGCGCACCCGTCGGGCCTGACCGTCGGCCAGCGCGTCGCGCCGGCCGACGTCGACGACGTGACCGGCCCGCTCCTCGGCTGGCGGGTGCCGGCGGCGGCCCAGCGCGGCTACCAGGTGCAGGTCGCCGAGACGCACCCCGCGCTGATGTCGGGCCGGCTGGTGTGGGACTCCGGCAGGGTGGCGTCGGCCGCCAGCACCAACGTCCCCTACGCCGGGCCAGCGCTGGAGCGCGGCAAGCGCTACACCTGGCGGGTCCGCACCTGGGACGCCGCCGGCAAGGCGTCGCCGTGGTCGCGCCCCGCCCAGTTCGGCACCGCGCTCGGCGGCGACTGGGGCGACAGCCGGCCGATCTGGCTGGGTGAGCCGCCGGCCCTCGGCTGGTCGGGCTACACGCTGGAGACGACGTTCTCCATCACCACCCAGAACGCGACGATCGTCTTCAACGCCCAGGACGCCAACAACTACCTGATGTGGCAGCTGCGCGGCGACGGGGTCGACCAGCTGGCGCCGCACCAGCGGGTCAACGGCACCTTCACCCAGCTCAAGGCGGTCCCGCTGGGCGTGAGCCTCCAGCGCAACACCGACTACCGGCTGCGGATCGAGGTCGCGGGCAGCACCGTGCGCACCTACCTCGACGGCCGGCTGGTCGACACCACGGAGAACGTGCGCTTCACCCGGGGCACGATCGGCTTCCGCACCGGCGGCAGCGAGCGCAACAGCTGGGACGACCTCGCGGTCACCGGTGCCGACGGCAAGGTCCTCTACCGCAACGCCTTCGACGCCCCCACGTCCGACTTCTCCTGCGGGTCGGTCAGCGGCGGCCGGCTGCACGTGGGCACCGGCCAGAACTGCGTCCACGGCCTGGGCAGCACCGACTGGGCGTTCCTCCGCGGCGAGTTCCGGACCGCCGCCGACAAGGATGTCGCCTGGGCCACCGCCTTCGCCACCGGGTCCTCGCCCGAGCCGGGCCGGCAGTACGTCTACAAGCTCTGGCTGAACGGCGAGTTCGTCGGCCTCGGCCCCACCCGCTCGATCGGCACGGAGACCCGTTACGACGGCTTCGACGTCACCGACCTGGTCCGCGAGGGCGGGCCCAACGCGCTCGGCGCGATCGCCTGGACCACCAGCGACAAGCGGTTCCAGGCGCAGGTCGTCGTGGAGTACACCGACGGCTCGCAGCAGACCTTCGGCACCGGCGAGGACTGGACCACGCTGCCCGGCTCGACGGTCTACCCCGCCGCCGGGTCCATCGGCACCGGCTACTTCACGGCCCCGAAGGAGAACGTCCAGGCGGCGTCGTACCCCACCGGGTTCGACGCGCCCGGCTTCGATGACGGGCAGTGGCAGCGCCCGGCCCTCAAGGCGCCGTACGACGAGCTCGTCGCCACGCCGACCGACAAGGTCGCGCAGCGGCTCGAGCAGCCGGTCGAGGTCGTCGAGAAGGCCCCGGGCCACTACTTCGTCGACTACGGCCGCAGCTGGGTGGGCGGGGTGAGCCTCGACCTCGAGGGAACCGCCGGACAGGTCGTCGAGCTGCGGTTCGGCGAGGAGCTGTGGGGACCGCAGGAGGTGCGGTCCAACATGCGCACCGGCAACCAGTACCAGGACCGATGGACGCTGACGGACGGGCCGCAGCACATCGAGACGTGGGGCATGCGGGTCTTCCGCTACCTGGAGGTCCTCGGTGCCCCGAGCGGCCTCACCGCGGCCGACTTCCCCGCGCTCGCACAGGTGTATCCCTTCGACACCGAGGGCGCTCGGTTCGCCTCCTCCGACGACTCGCTGAACCAGGTCTGGCAGCTGTCGAAGAACACCGTCGAGGCGACCAACCACAACCTCTACGTCGACTCCTGGACCAGGGAGCGCGAGCCCTACGAGGCCGACAGCTACCTGCAGATGATGGCCAACTTCTTCACCTCGTCGGACCCGTCGCTCGGCAACTACTCGATCGACTACCTGCTCACCAGGCGCACCTGGCCGACGGAGTGGCCGATGTACACCATCCTCGCGATGCACGACAGCTACCAGCAGACCGGCGACGTCGCGCAGCTCGAGCGCAGCTACGACGAGCTGGTGGACAAGCTGCCGACCGAGTGGGTCGAGGAGAGCACGGGGCTGATCCGCAAGGACTTCCGGTCCAACGGCTGCAACAGCCAGACCGACTGCGACATCGTCGACTGGCCCGGCTCGGAGCGGGACGGTTACGTCTTCCGGCCCTACAACACGGTGATCAACGCGATCAGCTACCGCAGCTTCATGGACATGGCCGCGATCGCCACCGCGCTCGGCAGGTCCGCGGACGCGGCGTCGTACACGGCGACCGCGGAGCGGCTGCGCGACGCGATGAACCGGCTGCTGTGGGACGACGCCAAGGGCGCCTACCGGGACGGGCTGAACGCGGACCGGACGCCGGTGGCGCACTGGGCCGTGCACGCGAGCGTGTTCGCCAGTGCCTTCGGCGTCCCCGACGCCGACCGGGCGCAGCGGGCGGCCGACTACATCGGGTCCCGCGGGATGCAGTGCAGCGTCTACTGCGCCGCCTTCCTCATCGAGTCGCTCTACAACGGCGACCGGTCCGACCTCGCCTACGACCTGCTCACCGACACCGGCCTCCG
This sequence comes from Nocardioides proteolyticus, assembly GCF_051280635.3. Lineage (NCBI taxonomy): Bacteria > Bacillati > Actinomycetota > Actinomycetes > Propionibacteriales > Nocardioidaceae > Nocardioides > Nocardioides proteolyticus. Next base: position 24,038 of record NZ_JBNBPO030000028.1, read on the forward strand.
CAGCTGGCTGAACATGATCGCCGACGGCGCCGGCGCGACCGGCGAGGCGTGGGACCCGTCGCTGAAGAGCAACATGACCTACTCCCACCCTTGGGCCGCCTCGCCGGCGTACCACGTGCCGCAGGGCATGTTCGGGATCCGGCCGACGACACCGGGCTACGCGACCTTCGCGATCCGTCCGCAGCCGGAGTCGGTGAGCTGGGCGAGCGTCACCCTGCCCACCCTCAAGGGCCGGATCGGCGCCGCGTTCCACACCGTCGACGGGCGCACCGACGTCGGTGCGTTCGTGCCCGGCAACACCGTCGCGTCGGTCCACGTGCCCGCCGGCGACGCGTCGACAGACGTCGTCTACGTCGACGGCCGGCGCAGGCCGGCCCACCGCGAGCGCGGCTACCTGCGCGTCGACGGCGTGCCGAGCGGCTGCCACGTCTTCAGCACCTCCCCCGGAGGCGCCCCGAAGGACGACGACCGCCTCACCTCCATCTGCCGCTGACCGTCCCACCGCACCCAGCCCGACCGACTCGGAGGTCCCATGAGCACCCGAACCACCGTCCTGCGCGGCCGCAACCGCCGCACGGGGCTCGCCGTCCTCGCCACCGCCCTCGTCCTGCCGGTCACCGGTCCGCTGGCTCCGGTCGCGGATGCCGCACCGCCCGGGAGCCGCCCCTCGGCTCCGGTCGGCCTCACCGTCGACGACCTGCCGCACCCGCTGAACGCCGACGAGTCGCCACGGTTCGGCTGGCTGCCCCAGGACGCCGACGCCAACGAGGTGCAGACCGCCTACAAGATCGAGGTCCGCGACGCCGACGGTGCGGTGATGTGGGACTCCGACAAGGTGAAGTCCGCACAGCAGGCGTACGTCGACTACGACGGCGTGCCGTTGGAGCCCGGCAGCGCGTACACGTGGCGGGTGCGCACCTGGGACAAGGACCGCCTGCCGTCGCCGTGGTCGCGCCCGGCGACCTTCGAGACAGGGCTCGGCGACGACGACTGGGGCGACGCCGCGTGGATCCGGCGGCCACCGGGCAACCCGGACGCCAGCGCCCTGAGCATCGTCGACGGCCGGGGCCGGGTCACCGGCGGTGACGTCACTCTGGCGCGGACCGGCACGGACTGGACCGACTACGTCGTCACCATGGACGTCACGCCGATCACCCGGGCCGCCGCCGTCGTGTTCCGGGCACCCGACAGCCGCAACGGCTACATGTGGCAGCTCCACGCCAACGACAACGCCCTCAAGACCCACCGGATGGTCAACGGCGGCTACCCGACCGACGCGCGTCGCTCGGTGCCGCACGTCATCGACCCCGGCGTCACCTACGAGCTCAGCGTCCGCGTCCAGGGCAGCACCTTCGAGACCAGCATCGACGGCCGCGTCGTCGACCGCTGGACCGACCCCTCGGCCACCGGCTCGGGCCGCGGCACCATCGGCTTCCGCGAGGCCAACGGCGAGGTCGCGGAGTTCGACGACGTCCGGGTCACCTCCCTCGACGGCGGCACGGTGCTGTTCGAGGAGGACTTCTCCGGCGGCCTGGACCGGTGGGTCCGCGGCACCACGACCCGGGAGGCCGACGAGTACACCCTCGCCCGCACCGAGGTCGACGTCCCCGCCGGCAAGCTGGTCCGCGCCCGCAGCTACCTGTCGGCGAGCCACGTCGCCGAGCTGCACCTCGACGGCGTCCGCGCCGACCGGATGACCAACTACGGCCACCCGGGCGAGGGCTACTACCAGGCCGCCGACGTCACCGACCTCGTCACGCCGGGTGAGCCGCTGGCGGTCGCCGCCATGCTGCACTGGTTCAGCAGCGGCCAGGGCAGGGTCGGTGCCGAGCCGGGCCTGCTGGTGCGGATCGTGCTGGAGTACGCCGACGGCTCGACGTACACGGTGGTCAGCGACGACAGCTGGAAGGTGCGGCGCGGCCCCTACGTCCAGGTCGGCACCCGCAACGGCGAGGGCCTCTACGTCGAGCACCTCGACGGCACCGCGGCGCGGGCCATCGGCGCCTGGCGGCGCGAGGGGTACGACGACAGCGGCTGGTCCGACGCCGTGGTGGTCGGCCGGCACCCCACCGCCCCGTTCACCCACCTCGCGGGCCAGCAGACCCGGCTGACGGAGACGGTCGTCCACCCCGAGCGGATCCTGGTGGCCGACGACGGCACCCCGGTCGCCGACTTCGCGAAGGTCATCCCGGCCCGCCCCGGCGTGCGCTTCGAGCACGGCGTGGCCGGCCGGGTCATCCCGATCCGCGCGAGCTACGAGCTGGCCGCCTCCGGCCGGGTCTCCACCGCCGGCACCGCGACGCAGGGGACCAACATGTCGTTCCCCTACACCCAGCACGCGGGCGCCCAGGACTACCGGGCGTTCGGTCACCTCGGCTTCCGCTACCTCGAGATCCCCGGCGCCGAGGAGCAGATCACCGTCGACGACGTGACGGCGACGATCGTGCACACCACCTATCCCGAGAGCGGCGCCGCGACCTTCGACAGCTCCGACGAGACGCTCGACCAGGTGTGGGAGCTGATGCAGCGCTCGCTGCGCTACTCGGTGCAGGAGACGTTCGTCGACACCCCGACCCGGGAGCAGGGTCAGTTCCTCCACGACACCGTCAACATCTCCTACGGCCTGATGGCCACCGACCACGACCGGGTGGCGACCCGCCAGGCGATCCGCGAGTTCGTGCTGAGCCAGGAGCGGTGGTGGCGATCCGGCAACGACCAGGGCCGCTACAACGCCGTCTACCCCAACGGTGACGGCAAGCGGGACATCCCCGACTTCACCCAGGTCGTCCCCGACTGGATCTGGCGCTACTTCCTGGAGACCGGCGACGTCGACCTCCTCGAGGACGTCTACGACAACCTCGCGGCGACCGCCGACTACGTCCGCCGCCACATCCCCGTCTCCGGTCCGACCCGCGGCCTGGTGACCGAGCTGTCCGGCGGCAGCGGCCAGTACCGGTACGGCATCGTGGACTGGCCGGTCCACGGCCGCTTCGGCTACGACATGACGGCCACCGCCCGCACCACCGTCAACGCGCTCGGCGTCGACGTGCTCCGCAAGGTGGCCCTCGCCGCCGAGGCGGTCGGCCGGCCGGCCGCCGAGGTGCAGGCCTATCGCGACGACGCCGACGCGCTCACCGACCGGATGAACCAGACCCTCCGCAGGGCCGACGGCAGCTACGTCGACGGGCTGCTCGGTGACGGCTCCCAGAGCGCGCACGCGGGCCAGCACGCGACGTCGTACGCCGTCGCGCTGGGGATCGCGCCGAGGGAGGACCTGCCGGCGCTCGGCAGGTACCTCGCCGCGATGGGCATGAAGCAGGGCCCGATGACCGCGCACTGGCTGCTCGACGCCCTCGCCGAGGCCGGCTCCGCCGAGGCGCTGCTGCGGGTGCTGACCAACGAGGACGACTACGGCTGGGCCGGCTGGCTCGCCGACGGCGGGACCTTCACCCCCGAGGCGTGGGAGCTGAGCGGCTCCGCCAACAGCGCCTCACACGGGTGGGGCTCGCGCGGGATCGTCCAGGTGCTCGAGAACGTGCTCGGCATCGAGGTCACCGCGCCCGGCGGCGCCGAGCTGCGGATCAGCGTGCCGGAGACCGGCCTCGCGCACGCCGAGGGGTCGCAGATGACGCAGCGGGGCCGGGTCGAGACCGCGTGGGTCCGCGACGGCGACCGGGTCAGCCTCCGCACGAGGATCCCGGTGAACACCACCGCGGTCGTGGAGCTCCCGGCGGTCGAGGGGCGCGGCTACGAGGTGGTCGGGCCCGACGGCACGTCGGCTGTGCCGGTGGCGCCGGCGTCGGCCGACGACGGGCTGGTGGCCTACCGCATCGGCTCCGGCCGCTGGAGCTTCGAGCAGGTCGACCGGGGGTAGCGTGCCGGACCGGCCACAATGGTCCGGTGAGCAGCTCAGCGACACCTGATCGCGCCGTCGGTGGGGGCGTGCCCGAGGTCGGCCCCCACCGTGACGAGCCGCACCAGGACGGCATGAGCGGTCGGCTGAACTGGCTGCGGGCCGCGGTGCTCGGCGCGAACGACGGCATCGTCTCCACGGCGGGCGTCGTGATGGGCGTGGCCGGCGCGACCAGCGACCGGAGCCACATCCTCGTCGCCGGCATCGCCGGGCTCGTCGCGGGCGCGCTCAGCATGGCGGTCGGCGAGTACGTCTCGGTGAGCACCCAGCGCGACTCCGAGGAGGCACTGCTCGCCAAGGAGCGCCGCGAGCTCCGCGACGAGCCGCAGGACGAGCTCGCCGAGCTCGCGGGCCTGTACGTCGACAAGGGCCTCGACGAGGACCTCGCGCTCGAGGTCGCCCGGCAGCTCACCGCCAAGGACGCGCTGGCCGCGCACGCGGAGGTCGAGCTGGGCATCGACCCCGACCACCTCACCAGCCCGTGGAGCGCCGCGTGGGCCTCGATGGCGGCCTTCACCGTCGGCGCCCTGCTGCCGCTGCTGATGGTGGTGCTGGCCGGTGCCGACCTCCGGGTGCCGCTCACCGTGTCCGCGGTGCTGGTGGCGCTGGCCGGCACCGGGTGGCTGAGCGCCCGGCTCGGCTACGGCTCCACCCGTCGCGCCGTGCTGCGCACCGTCCTCGGCGGCCTGGTGGCGATGCTGGTGACCCACGGGATCGGCCAGCTCGTCGGGACGCAGGTCTAGCCGTGGTGCGCCTGTTCGCCGCCGTCGTGCCGCCCGAGGACGCCGTGGAGCACCTCGACGGCTTCCTCGAGCCGCGCCGCTCCGCCGGCGACTTCCGCTGGACCCGGCCCGAGCAGTTCCACGTCACGCTCGCCTTCATGGCCGACGTGGCCGAGCTGCGCATCGAGGAGTACGTCGACCGGCTGGCCGCGTCGCTCGACGGCCTGCCCACGTCTGAGGTCCGGCTCGGCGGAGCGGTGACCTTCCCCGACCCGTCGCGCGCCCGGGTCCTGGCCGTGTCGGTGCGCGAGCGCGGAGCCGCCGCGCTGGAGCGGGCCGCGGTGCGCGCCCGCAACGCTGCCGTGACGTCCGGCATCGAGGTCGACGGCCAGCGGTTCCGCCCGCACCTGACCATCGCCCGCACCGGCGGGCGGCCGGTCGAGATGACCAGCTGGGTGCGGCTGCTCGACGGCTACGAGGGCCCGGCCTGGTCGTTCGACGGCGTCCAGGTCATCGCCTCCCATCTCGGTGAGGGTCCGCGGCGCTCGCCCCGCTACGAGACGCTGGCGACGATCGGCTGGTGAGCAGGCTGTCGGGTCGTCACCTGGGGTGAACCGGCGTCTCGCCCGGACGCAGAAGGGCCCGGCCCCCGCGGGGCCGGGCCCTTCGGGCGTGCGGCGGGTCAGGCGTCGAGGTGCCGGACGATCTCCTCGACCTTGTCCTTGGCGTCGCCGAAGAGCATCTTCGTGTTCTCGCGGAAGAACAGCGGGTTCTGCACACCGGCGTAGCCCGCGGCCATGGAGCGCTTGAAGACGATCACGTCGCGGGCGTTCCACACCTCGAGGACGGGCATCCCGGCGATCGGGCTGGTCGGGTCCTCTGCGGCGGCCGGGTTCACCGTGTCGTTCGCGCCGATCACCAGGACGACGTCGGTCTCGGGGAAGTCGTCGTTGATCTCGTCCATCTCGAGCACGACGTCGTAGGGCACCTTCGCCTCCGCCAGCAGCACGTTCATGTGGCCGGGAAGGCGTCCCGCGACGGGGTGGATGCCGAACCGGACGTCGACCCCCTTCGCCCGCAGCTTCGAGGTGAGGTCGGCGACGGGGTACTGCGCCTGCGCGACGGCCATCCCGTAGCCCGGCGTGATCACCACCGACGAGGCGTGCGCGAGGAGCTCGGCGGCCTCGTCGGCCAGGATCTCCCGGTGCTCGCCGTAGTCCTTGTCGTCGGCCGCGGCCGCCTCCTGGCCGAAGCCGCCGGCGATGACCGAGACGAACGAGCGGTTCATCGCCTTGCACATGATGTAGCTGAGGATCGCACCCGAGGAGCCGACCAGCGCACCGGTGATGATCAGCAGGTCGTTGCCGAGCAGGAAGCCGGCCGCGGCGGCCGCCCAGCCGGAGTAGCTGTTGAGCATGGACACCACGACCGGCATGTCGCCGCCGCCGATCGCGGCGACGAGGTGGAACCCGAGCAGCAGCGCGAGCGCCGTCATGATCAGCAGCGGCACGATCCCGAGGCCGTCGCCGTGGTCGCCGTCGACGAGGGCGAACCAGACGCCGAGGCCGACGGAGAGCACCAGGATGGCCAGGTTGAGCAGGTGCCTGCCCGGCAGCATCACGGGCGCCGACTTCATCTTCGCGCTGAGCTTGAGGTTGGCGACGATCGACCCGGTGAAGGTCACCGCTCCGATGAAGACCCCGACGAACACCTCGACGTCGTGCACGGTGTCGTGGCCGGCGCCGTGCTGGAGGTAGGAGTTGAAGCCGACCAGCACGGCCGCGAGGCCCACGAAGCTGTGCAGCAGCGCGATCAGCTCGGGCATCCCGGTCATCTCGACCGTGCGCGCCCGCCACGCGCCGATGACCGCACCGACGGCCATCGTGCCGAGCACGATCACCAGCGCCGCCCACAGCGGGGTCTCGGGGTCGGAGAGCTCGTTCTCCTGCGCCATCAGCAGCAGGGTCGCCACCAGGGCCAGCACCATGCCGACCATGCCGAGGATGTTGCCCTGCTTGGCAGTCTCGTGCTTGGAGAGCCCGGCCAGCGCGCCGATGAAGCAGAGCGCGGCGATGATGTAGGAGCCCTGGATGAAGCCGAACAGGTGCTCGGAGGTGAGGAAGTCGTTCATGGCTCAGCCCTTCCGGAACATCTGCAGCATGCGGAGGGTCACGAGGAAGCCACCAAAGATGTTGATGCTCGCGACGAGGACGGCGATGGCCGCGAGGACGAGGATCACCGGGTTGTCGGCGGTCCCCACCTGGAGGATGCCGCCGACCAGGATGATCCCGGAGATCGCGTTCGTCTCCGCCATCAGCGGCGTGTGGAGGGCGTGCGCCACGTTGGAGATGACGTAGTACCCGGCCACCACGGCGAGCGCGAACACCGTGAAGTGCGAGAGGAACTCGTACGGCGAGAAGGCGGCCACCAGCGCGAAGAGCACGGCGGCGAGCCCGGCGGCGTACCACTTGCGGCGGGGGTCGGCGGGCGGCTTCTCCTCCTTGGGCGGCGGTGCGGCCGCGGGCGCCTGCGGGGCCGCGGAGACCTGCACCGGCGGCGGCGGCCAGGTCGACTCGCCCTCACGCACGACGGTGATGCCGCGCTGCACGACGTCGTCGAAGTCCAGCGTGAGGACGCCGTCCTTGCTCGGCGTGAGCAGCTTGAAGAGGTTGACCACGTTGGTGCCGAACAGCTGCGACGTCTGCGCAGCGAGCCGACCCGCGAGGTCGGTGTAGCCGAGGATCGTGACGCCGTTGTCGGTGACGACCTTCTCGTCGGTCCTGGTCAGCGCTGCGTTGCCGCCGTTGGCGGCCGCCATGTCGACGATCACCGACCCGGGCCGCATCGCGGCGATCGTCTCGGCCGCGATGAGCTTCGGAGCCGGGCGTCCGGGGATCAGCGCCGTGGTGATGACGATGTCGGCGCCGCGCGCCTCCTCGTCGTACATCGCGGCCGTGGCTGCCTCCTGCTCGGCGGTCATCTCCTTGGCGTACCCGTCGGCGGACTTCTCCGCGAAGAGCGAGGGGTCGAGCTCGACGAACTCCGCGCCCATCGACTCCACCTGCTCGGCCACCTCCGGGCGGACGTCGAACGCCCGCACCACGGCGCCCATCGCGGAGGCGGCGCCGATCGCGGCGAGACCGGCTACGCCGGCGCCGACGACGAAGACGCGGGCGGGCGGGATCTTGCCGGCGGCCGTGACCTGGCCGGTGAACATCCGGCCGAACTCGTGCGCTGCCTCCACGACGGCCCGGTAGCCCGCGACGTTGGCCATCGACGACAGCACGTCCATGGACTGGGCGCGGGAGATGCGCGGCACGGCGTCCATGGCGAGGGCGGTCACTCCGGCGGCCTGCAGCTTCTCGACCAGCTCCGGGCTGCGTGCCGGCGCCATCATCGAGACGATCGTGGCGCCGCGGCGCAGCCGCGCGATCTCCTCGTCGGTGGGGGCGTTGACCTTGACCACGACGTCGGCTGCCCACACGTCGGCGGAGGAGCCGACCCGGATCCCCGCCTCGGTGAACGCCGAGTCGGCCTGGTCGGCGAGCTCACCCGCGCCCGACTCGACGACGACGTCGTAGCCGAGGTTGGTGAGTTGGGTCGCCGTCTTCGCGGTCGCGGCGACGAGCGTCTCGCCGGGTTTCGACTCGCGGGGAATGCCGATGAGCACGGAGCCTCCAGCTTTCGGTGGACACAGCGCGAGTCAACCTACACAGCGGAGGTACCCCCGGCGCTTCCGTCCCACGTGTGACGGGAGTCTGTGATCAACGCCTCGTCACGGCGGCGTACGACGGCGTACGACTGGGGTGGGACGGCGTACGACGGGCCGGCGGGGACGGTGTCGGCCCGGTCAGCCGACGAGCTCGACCTCCTCGAGGTCGCCCGTCTCGTCGTCGACCTCGACCTCCGCGACGCCCCGACCGGGGGTGAGGTCCGCCGGCGTCCCCTCGTCGTCCTCGTCGTGATCGATCTCGATCTCGGTGTCCTCGGTGACCTGGAAGGTCCGCTCGCCCGCGGCGGTGGTGATCACGAGCGCGCCGGTCTCCGGGTCGAAGGAGGCGACGGTGCCGAGGAAGTCGTCCTCGTCCTCGTCGGACTCCCCGTCGTCGTCCCGGTCCCCGTCGCAGCGGTCGTCCGGTGCGTCGTCCTCGTCCTCGTTGGACTCCCCGTCGTCGTCCCGGTCCTCCGCGCCGTCGCGGGTGCCGTCGTCGTCGGAGTCGGCGTCTCCGGTGCGCAGGCGCAGCTCGTTCTCGTCCTCGTCGGCGACGGCGTCACGGTCGCGGTCGTCGTCGTCGCGGAGGCAGCCCTCGCGGGCGTCGTCCTCGTCCTCGTTGGCGCGACCGTCCCGGTCGGCGTCCTCGTCGCCGTCGCGCACCCCGTCGTCGTCGGAGTCGCGGTCGAGGAGGCGAGTGGAGCGGTAGCCGTCGCGCACCTCGTCGCCGTCGTCGTGGCCGTCGTTGTCGGTGTCCTCGTCGGAGGGGCGGGAGCCGCGTCGGTACTCCGCGAGGTTGCTCAGCCCGTCACGGTCCCGGTCGCGGGCGGCGTCGTCGCGGGACGGGTTCAGCCCGTGGCGGGACTCCCAGCGGTTCGGCATGCCGTCGCGGTCGCGGTCGGCCGCCTGGGCTGGACCGGCGTGGGCGCCCAGCGCGGCGACGAGGCCGCCGGCCGCGACCAGGCCGGTGAGGGTGCGTCGGACGGTCGGGCTCACGAGCACGGCTGCTCCTTCGGTCGGCCGGTGATCGCCGGCGGACGGCCGGGAGAGCCGTCACTGGGGGGATCGGCCGGGGCGGACCGGTTCTGAGCGTTCGGCGCTCGCCTCAGCCGCCGGCGATGCCGTAGAGCCGGTCGCCGGCGTCGCCCAGGCCGGGGACGATGTAGCCCTTCTCGTCCAGTCGCTCGTCCAGCGCCGCCGTGACCACGGTGACCGGCACGCCGAGGTCGGCGAGCTCGCGCTCGAGGCGGGTGCAGCCCTCGGGCGCCGCGAGCAGGCAGACCGCCGTGATGTGGTCGGCGCCCCGGTCGACGAGGAAGCGGATCGCGGCCGCGAGCGTGCCGCCGGTGGCGAGCATCGGGTCCAGCACGTAGCACTGGCGACCGGTCAGGTCGTCGGGCAGCCGCTCGGCGTAGGTGACCGCCTCCAGCGTCTCCTCGTTGCGCACCATGCCGAGGAAGCCGACCTCGGCCGTCGGCAGCAGCCGCATCATCCCGTCGAGCATGCCGAGCCCGGCCCGCAGGATCGGTACGACGAGCGGCCGTGGCGCTGCCAGCCGCACGCCGGTCGTCGGCGCCACCGGCGTGCGGATCTGCGCCGCCTCCACCCGCACGTCGCGGGTGGCCTCGTAGGCCAGCAGCGTGACCAGCTCGTCGGCCAGCGACCGGAACGTCGGTGAGTCGGTCCGCTCGTCCCGCAGGACGGTGAGCTTGTGGGCGACGAGCGGGTGGTCGACGACCTGGGTGCGCATGCCCGTGAGCGTAGTGGGCCCGCGCCCCGATTCCCTCTGGTCCTCAGCGGTCGTCCGTGTCACGCTGGCACCATGTCCGCAAGCGGCACCTCCACTGACTCGGTCGACTTCGCGCTGGCCGCCTACCGCGAGGAGGGCGTGTGGCAGGTCGCGGAGCTGACGCACGACCACGCGGTCGACGTGGAGACGCTCGCCTCGGCCCTGCGCCGGTTCCCCGGCGACGGGGGAGCGGTCGGGCTGGTCGCGGTCGACGAGGACTTCTTCGTCGTGGTGCGGGTCGCCGGCCAGCAGACCCGGGTCATGCTCTCCGACGTCACGGCGGCGACGGAGTGGGAGCTGGCCGCCTCGGTCGTCGAGCACCTCGGGCTCCCCGTCGTGGAGGAGGACGTCGACGAGCCGGAGCCCGCGGGCGACCTCGAGCTGCTCAGTGACCTCGGCGTCAACGCGATGGACCTGGCCTCGATCCTCGACGACGACGAGCTCTACCCCGACGAGATGCTGTCCGAGGTGGCGCGCGGGCTCGGCTTCGGTGAGCTGTTCGACGACACCGTCGGGCTGGCGTCCGCCTGAGCGCACGTCCCTTGTCCGCCGTACCGCCGGCCGCCGCGCGCTGGCTGGAGCCGATGCGCGCCGCCCTCGCCGAGGCGTCCGCGGCCTTGGCGACCGGCGACGTCCCCATCGGCGCCGTCGTGGTCGACGAGGCTGGAACCGTGCTCGCCTCCGGGCGCAACGTCCGGGAGCGGGACGCCGACCCCACCGGCCACGCGGAGGTCGTGGCCCTCCGCGAGGCCGCCCTCCGGCGCGGGGAGTGGCGACTCGCCGGGTGCACCCTCGTCGTGACGCTCGAGCCCTGCACCATGTGCGCCGGCGCCGCAGTCCTCGCGCGGGTGGACCGCGTCGTCTTCGGCGCCTACGACGACAAGGCCGGCGCCGTCGGATCGCTGTGGGACGTGGTGCGGGACCGGCGGCTCAACCACCGCCCCGAGGTCGTCGCCGGAGTCCTGGCCGAGGACTCGACGGCCCTCCTCGCCGACTTTTTCGCCGACCACCGGCGGTCCTGACCGCTCTGACTGCCACGGCCTGCTCTTTCGGGCGGACTGGTTGCCCTTGCGGGCAATCGGCTTGGGAAGCGGGCTGCCGCGGCGCCCGACATCCCTAGCGCGCAAGAACTCCCACCCACCGCACGCGAAGGAACGCCCATGTCCGACACGAAGCTTCGCCGCGGAGGCCGCATCGGCCCCGTGGCCCTGGCCGCCCTGGTGGTCACCGTCCTGCTCGGCACCAGCGGCGGCGCGGTCGCCGGCGCCCTGATCACCGGCAAGCAGATCAAGGACGGCACCGTCACCGGCGCCGACATCAGGAACGGCAGCCTCGCCGGCGCAGACATCCGCAACGGCTCCATCACCGGCACCGACATCAAGGACGAGGCCCGGATCTTCGGGGCCTACGCCGGTGGCAGCTCGGACGAGGAGCTCGACAACTTCGTGTCGGACACCTACGTCCCGATCGTCAGCAAGTCGCTCACGGTGCGCCGCGGCTACCTGCACATCACGGCCAGCGTGTACGCCCAGTCGGACACCTCCCTCGGGAACCAGGGTTCCCTGGCGCTCGCCGTGCGGGTGGACGGCAAGACCGTCCAGAGTGACGCCCGACTCGACACGACCACCGGTGCCGACTTCGGGGAGACCGGCACCCTCACCGTCGTGGTCCCGGTCAGCAGCGGAAAGCACACCGTCAGCCTGATCGCACGCGATGACGCCCTCGGCTCCTACATCTTCGAGCGCTCGGTGAGCGTCGTCTGGACCGCCGGCGGCAGCGTCTCCGGCGACCTGTTCACGCCTCGCGTGGTCACGCCGCGCTCGTCGAACCGCTAGCTCACCCGCCGGTCCGGGGCCTGATTTCAGCACCCGCACCGGCTCCGGTAGCCTCTCCGGCGGTGGCGTGTCCGAGCGGCCTAAGGAGAACGCCTCGAAAGCGTTTGTGGGTGCAAGCCCACCGAGGGTTCAAATCCCTCCGCCACCGCCATGGGCTACAGAACAAAGCTGTAGCCGAGCAGACGAAAGGTCTGACGAGAGCCACCTGAGACCCGAGGGATCGGGACCGAGGGTGGCTCTCGGCGTCTCTGGGCATCCGCGCCGCCGGTAACGTGCCCAGAGCCGTTGTCAGCGCGTATGCGCGGGCCGGAACTGACGAAAACCCGCCCGAGTTCGGGTACGTCGGTTCGAGCGGGTCTGCTGGTGGGCGACCGGTGTTGGTCAGGCGGCTTCTTCGGCGTCGGAGTCCAACTCGTTGTAGTCGGGGTCTCCCCGCGTGCCCTTGGTGGAGGGGGCGCCAGATGGGTGGTGGCGTGCTCGCCGTTGCGCTTGCAGCGAGGCACGTAGAGGTCGCCATTATGCGTCGCGCAGCGCGTTGCGGAGAAGGATGCGCACTTTGCGACTCCCGTCGGCGGGAGCAGGGAACGTGGCGAAGCCTGACTAGGCGGCACGGCCCCTGATGCGGCGCTTCCCGAAGGTGCCGAGCGCCCCGTAGCGTTGTCCTTGGCGAAACCGTGCCGGCCTCTGGACTGGCGCAGGGTGTTGTGGTGTCGGTTGTAGGTGTCGGTGTGCTCCGTGGTGCCGAACACGAGACCCTGTGCGTACCGCGCGGGAGTGAGGGAGTGACGCCCGACGGCAACCCGGACCGGTGGCGTGTGGCCGAAGCCGTGCCGTCAAGAGTCCGTCAGCATCGCACACGGGAAACGGCAGGACGCGTCGGCTCCGGACGACGGCACCCCTCCGAGCAACTCGGCCCATAGTCCTCAAGGCACGATGGCGCAGAAGGCCGTCAGGTCATCGGTCACGGGGAGACAAGCCGCGCTAACCGCCCCGCCGCTACGTCTCGTCATCGAACGTCTCGTCCTCAACGACCTTCACGGCCAACTCGTCGACGGCTGCAATTACGGCTTCCAACTGGACCAGAAGAACATCCTCAACAGCACCCTGCTCCACGCCGAGCGGCAGCAGGAGCGGGATCAACACGTCTGTGTTCTCCGGGCGAGCGTGATGAGTGATGCCAGCAGATGTCAGGGCCTGCGAAATCGTGGCTGTCTCTCCAGAGGTCGCCAGGCTCACCTGAGCCCACGCTGGCCCCGGCCCATAGGTGTCCCACCAGCGCAGCCAGGTCCCGACCCAGATCGACTTGCCCGAGGGCGTGGTGATGTGACGCCCGAACCCGCCATCGGCCGTGCCGTTGCGAACCTTCGCCGACGATGCTCGCGAGCACACCGCCTTCAGACTGTCCACGACGGCATCCAACTGTCGCCCGACGCGCTGCGGCAGGTCTTCTGGAAGCAGCGGCACCCAGCCCACCGCAGTCCGCCATTCAACCAGGCCCCGAATCTGCTCCAGTTCTGCGGCGCCGCCCGCATCGCCGAACTTCCCCACTGCCGCACTCAGCCGGTTGATGAGCGATTCCCACGACAAAACCGCCAACGTATGGCCAGCTGCCCCCACCGGCATCTTGGCCACACCCGCGTCCACAGCACCGTCCGTCAGGGCCACCGCCTCGGGCTGCCCGCCAGGTGTGACCGTCACGGTCCGCCAGACGTTGAGCATCCGGTCCCGAGGAACCAGGAACACTAAGGCGCCCGGAACGCCCGGGGTCAGTTTGCTGAGGTACGCGCCACCGGTCTGAGCAGCCGTGAGGTTGGCGTCGAACTTGGCCTCCACGACTAGGCGAGTGCCTTCCGGGTCCGAGGCCACCAAGTCGGGACGACCCTCGGTCGCAGGGTTGATCTCCTGCCCGGTGAACACCAATCCCAGCGACGAACTGCCCGGACAGAGTTCGGAAAGCAGTTCCGACATCACCGCCGAGGCCGCCTCCGACGTCGCGCACAAGTGCACCAACGCGTCCGTCGCCACTGGCTCGGGCTGGAGGCGGCGGGTCGCAACGATCGTGGCCAGCAGGCTCGTCATGACAACGATGCTGGCACGCCGGGAGCCCATCGACCCCCGCTTCCACCAACTTCTTCACGCGCGAGGTCACCACCGCTCGCAGCCGTCCAGCCCCACCCCTCGCCTCGTCGATAGCAAGAGTGCGGCGAGAGCCGCATTGCCCGTTAGTGCACCGACGCCACTTCCACGCCGCGAGACCAAAGGAGGCAGATGAACACCGTACTCGCCAGCAGCAGGGGAACACCTCTAACCGCCGGGGGAAGGCGCCCGTAGTGTTGGCCGCCCACGCCCCCGACCTGCATGGAGCACTCTGGTCCCCAGCCCGCCATGACGAGAGTCAGGAAGCCGTCCCCTCGCGCTGCGAGCGGGGCGGCTTCTCTCGTTCGGTGTCCCTCAGGGAGCGGCCTGCCGCGGCTTGCGCTCCGGGTCCACCAGGTTCATCGCGGGCGTCGCCAGCACGCCGTGCACGAGGACCGACGCGACGATCGTGAAGGTCACCGTCGACCAGAGCCAGTCGCTGGCCAGGACGTCGGCGTGGCCCGCGCCGTAGGCGAGGTAGTAGAGGGAGCCGACGCCGCGCACGCCGAAGAAGGCCGCCGCCCACTTCTGGCCGACCGTCAGCTGGGCGCGGCCGTCGGGCCCGCAACCGGTGGGGATGCCCGCGAGCGACACCCGCGCCGCGAGGGGACGGATGACGAAGAGCAGGGCGAGGCCGATCCCGACCCCCCGCCAGTCCAGGGCGTCGAGCATCCCCCGGGTGAGCGCGATGCCGAGCACCAGCAGCACCGCGAGCGTCAGCAGCCGCTCTAGGCGCTCGGCCACCTCGTGCATCGCCGCGTGGTAGTCGTGCGAGCGCTCCGCGTTGCGGAAGGTCATGGCGCAGACGAACACCGCCAGGAAGCCGTAGCCCTGGGCCACCTCCGCGACGCCGTACGCCGTGATCAGCGCGGCGAGCGCCATCAGCGACTCGCCGCGCTCGGCGGCACGCAGCGACGGGCTCTGCGAGCGGAACGCGATGTGCGCCAGCAGCCTCCCGACGAGGATGCCCGCCGCGACACCGATCAGGATCTTGGCCACCAGGTAGAATCCGACCCACTCCAGCGCCCAACTGCTGACGGCGCCCTGCGTCGCCATCAGGATCGCCAGGTAGACGAACGGGAACGCGAGCCCGTCGTTGAGGCCGGCCTCGGACGTCAAGGTGAATCGGAGCTCGTCGCTCTCGTCGACCTCCAGGTCGCCGGTCTGCGGCCCGGCCACCTGGACGTCCGAGGCGAGCACAGGGTCGGTCGGCGCGAGCACCGCTCCGAGCAGTACGGCGGCCGCCGGCGCCAGCCCGGCCCACCAGCCCAGCAGCGCCACCCCGCCGATGCACAGCGGCATGGCCACGACCAGCAGCCGCCACGTCGAGCGCCACGCCCGCCAGTTGTCCAGGCTGCGCAGGGAGAGCGGCCGGTCGAGCGCCAGGCCGACCCCCATCAGCGCGACGATCACGCAGAGCTCGGTCACGTGCTCGATCACCGCGCGGTTCTCCTGCACGTCGAGGGGCAGGCCGTTGGGGAGGGGGGTGAGGCCGATCAGCATCCCGACCGCCACGAGCACCATCGGTGCCGAGATCGCCCACCGTCGGAGGACGTCCGGCAGCAGCACAGCCAGCAGGAGTGCACCCCCCGCGACGAGGTACACCAGGTCGGCCGTCACGCAGCCCCAGTACCCGCCACCGCCTCCTCCAACGCGTGCGACGGCGGGCGGACTGGGTCAGTGAGCGGCGAGCTGGCCGGTCAGCCGGCCGTGCCGCTCAGCGCTGGCGTCGTTGAGGCCGACGATCTCCACCGACTTCCCCTTGCGCTCGTACTTCGTGGTGATCGCGTCGAGCGCGGCCACCGTCGAGGCGTCCCAGATGTGCGACGCGGACAGGTCGATGACGACCTGCTCGGGGTCGTCGGCGTAGTCGAACTGGGTGTAGAGGTCGTTGCTGGAGGCGAAGAACAGCTCGCCGGTGACCCGGTAGACGGCGACTGTCGCGCCGCGCTCGTCGGTCACCAGCTGCCGGTCGGTCTCCGTGAGGTGCGCGACGCGGCGGGCGAACAGCGTCATGGCGACCAGCACGCCGACGACGACGCCGATGGCGAGGTTGTGGGTGAAGACGGTGACGGCGACCGTCGCGAGCATCACGGTGGTCTCCGACTTGGGCATCCGGCGCAGGGTCGCGGGGTGGATGGAGTGCCAGTCCATGGTGCCGACCGAGACCATGATCATCACCGCGACCAGCGCGGCCATCGGGATCAGAGCGACGACATCGCCGAACCCGACCACGAGGATCAGCAGGAAGACGCCGGCGAGGAAGGTGGAGATCCGCGTGCGGGCACCCGAGGCCTTCACGTTGATCATCGTCTGGCCGATCATCGCGCAGCCGCCCATGCCGCCGAAGAAGCCGGTGATCACGTTGGCGGCGCCCTGACCGCACGCCTCGCGGGTCTTGTCCGAGGGGCTGTCGGTGATGTCGTCGACCAGCTTGGCGGTGAGCAGCGACTCCAGCAGGCCGACGACCGCCATCGCCAGCGCGTACGGCGCGATGATCTCGAGGGTCTGCAGGTTCAGCGGCACGTCGGGCACGAGCAGGGCGGGGAGGCTGTCGGGCAGCTCACCCTCGTCGCCGACGTCGGGCACGTTGAGAGCGGCGAGGATCGTGAACCCGGTGAGCGCGACGATCGCCACCAGTGGGGCGGGGATCACCTTGTTGACGTGCGGGAAGCCGACGATCACCGCGATGCCGACCGCGATCATCGGGTAGACCAGCCACGGCACGTCCACCAGGTGCGGCACCTGGGCCAGGAAGATGAGGATCGCCAGGGCGTTGACGAAGCCCACCATCACCGAGCGGGGGATGAACCGCATCAGGCGGGCCACGCCGGCCACGCCGAGGGCGACCTGGAGGACGCCCGCGAGCAGGACGGTGGCGATCAGGTAGTCCAGCCCGTGCTCGCGCGCCACCGGGGCGACGACCAACGCGATGGCCCCGGTTGCGGCCGAGATCATGGCCGGGCGGCCGCCGAGGAAGGCGATCGAGACGGCCATCGTGAACGAGGCGAAAAGCCCGACCCGCGGGTCGACACCGGCGATGATCGAGAACGAGATCGCCTCGGGAATCAGCGCCAAGGCGACCACCAGGCCGGCGAGCACCTCGGTCCGCAGCAGCCTCGGTGAGCGCAGCGCGGTGCGCACCGACGGCTCACGCGGGGACGACGCGACGTCCGCGGACAGGAGCGAGGCAGGGCGAGGCAAGGAGATCTCCGATTCGGACCGGCGGTGCGAGTGGGGTTCGGGGCGGCTGGCCGGGCGCGGCCGCAGCACGTTCGGTGCCTGGACCCGACGCGAGGAGCACGCGACCGTGGCTGGGTGCGGCCGCCGGCGACGCTGCCGGGGCGAGGGCCAACTCTACCCTCACGTGAGGGTAGAGTTGCAATCGCCCGCTCCCTTCCCAGAGACGAGACCCTGTGACCGGCAACGACCCAGCCGCCTCCCCGCGCGAGACCAACGCCACGGGCGGCTCGGCGATGCACATCGGAGAGGTCGCCACCCGCACCGAGCTGTCGATCCGCAGCCTGCGGCACTGGGACGAGGTGGGGCTGGTGCGGCCCTCCGGCCGGTCCGACGGGGGCTTCCGTCTCTACACCGAGGACGACGTGGAGCGGATCCTGCTCGTCCGTCGGATGAAGCCGCTGGGATTCACCCTCGACCGGATGGCCGAGGTGCTCGCCGACATCGAGGCGCTCCGCGACGCCGGCACGTCCGAGCGCGAGCGGGGGCGATCGGCGGCGCGCCTGCACGAGGTGCAGGCCGAGGCCGCGGAGCGGAGACAGCGGCTGGTCCGGCAGCTGGCGATGGCCGACGAGTTCATCGGGCTGCTCGCCCGGGAGGTCGACTGACGCCGGTCAGCGCACGGACGTCGGGCCGAGGCACACGGCGACCAGCTCGCCGGCCTCCTCGCCGCTGAACACGGCCCAGCCATGGTCGAACGAGACGACCTTCGCCTCGCCCTGCGGGGTCCGGATGATCGCCTTGTCCGGCACGACCCCCCGGTCGAAGCCGGTGAGCGAGCAGCGGTTGCGCTCCATCAGCTCGGTGAGCGGGCCGGCGGCGAGCCCGACCGGCTCGGCGGGGGAGGGCGTCGGCGCGGCGATCACGTTGGCCGCTCCCAGGGCGACGAGCAACGTGAGGGCGGCGGCGGTGGTCGCGGTCCGCAGCGTCGTGAGGATCGCCCGGAACCACTGGGGACGTCGTACCGCGGCAGTGGTCACCTCGTCCCCCTTCGGTGTTCTGGTGTGGTTCCCGGTTGTCGCTTTCAACGACGCGGACCGGAGCGGGTCACGACCCGGTTGCCGACGCGTCGGCCCGTCCTGGCGGACACCGGTGGGGCTGTGCAACGGCGCCGGGCAGGATGTGGGCATGAGCACCCCAGCGAGCTGGTTCGAGTCCCCGGGCGACGTGACCACGCGGCTCGACGCCGCGGGCTACCTGGCCGACCACGCCACCGCGACCACGACGTACCTCGCCGGCGCGCTCGAGAAGCCGCTGCTCATCGAGGGTCCGGCCGGCGTGGGCAAGACCGAGCTGGCCAAGGCCGTGGCCAGGGCGACGGGCGCGGACCTGGTCCGGCTCCAGTGCTACGAGGGTCTCGACGAGGCGCGCGCGCTGTACGAGTGGAACTACAAGAAGCAGCTCCTGCGCATCCAGGCGGCCAACGCCGGTGGCGGCGGCGCCGACTGGGAGGCCACCCACGACGACATCTTCACCGAGGAGTTCCTGCTCACCCGTCCGCTGCTGACGGCGATCCGGCGGGAGGAGCCCACGGTCCTGCTGATCGACGAGGTCGACAAGACCGACATCGAGGTCGAGGGCCTGCTGCTGGAGGTGCTCAGCGACTTCCAGGTCACCATCCCCGAGCTCGGCACGGTCGCCGCCGCCCGCCGGCCGTTCGTCGTGCTGACCTCCAACGCCAGCCGGGAGCTCTCGGAGGCGGTCAAGCGGCGTTGCCTCTATCTCCACCTCGACTACCCCGACGCCGCCCGCGAGCGGGAGATCCTGCACAAGCAGGTGCCGGGGCTCGACGACCGGATCGCCGAGCAGCTGGTGGCGACCGTCGGCCGGCTCCGCGACCTGGAGCTCAAGAAGGCGCCCTCGATCGCCGAGTCCGTCGACTGGGCCCGCACCCTGATCGCGCTGGAGATCCGCGACCTCGACGAGAAGGTCGTCGCCGACACGCTGGGTGCGGTGCTCAAGCATCAGTCCGACCACCAGCGGGCGATCAAGGAGCTGCGGCTCGACCAGCGGTCCGGGGCCCGCTGACCATGGCCGGACACCGGTCCGGGCTGCTCGACCGCCACCTCTCCTTCATCGAGGCGCTCCGCGGCGCGGGCATGTCCGTCTCACTCGCCGAGGACCTCGACTCGGTCGCGGCACTGTCGGCGCTGCACTGGACCGACCGCGACACCGTCCGCGACGCGTTCGCGGCCACCCTGGTGAAGAAGCAGTCCCAGCGCACGACCTTCGACGCCCTCTTCGACGTCTACTTCCCCGCGATGGTGGGCGACGGCGTGTCCGCCGGCACCACTGCCGACGGCGACGGTGACGGCGTGGCCGGCGACGAGGCCGGGCCGGTGCGGGACAACGGCACCGCGCTGCTGAGCTTCCGCGACCGGCTGGCCGAGGTCCTCGAGTCCGCCCAGCTCGACGAGGCGGAGCTGCGCCGGATGGCCGCGGAGATGGTCGGGGTGTTCGGGTCGATGCCGGGGCGCGGCCCCGGGCTCTCGTCCTGGTCGGCCTACACGGCGCTGCAGCGGGTCGCCCCGCAGGAGCTGCTCGACCGGCTGGTCGCTGCCCTGGTCGCCGAGGGAGCCGACGAGGAGGACGCGCGCCGCGCGGCCAACCGGCGGCTGGGCGGCTTCACCGCGATGGTGGAGGACGACGCCCGCCGGAGGATCGCCGAGGAGAAGGGGCCCGACCACGTCGCCGAGGTCGCGGTGCGGCCGAGCATCGACAAGCTGGCGTTCACCGCCGCTCGCCGGGCGGACCTGGAGGAGATGCGCAAGGAGATCTTCCCGCTCGCCCGGCGGCTCGCCACGCGGCTGGCGAAGGAGCACCACGCGAAGCGCCGCGGGCCGCTGGACTTCCGCCGCACCGTGCGCGCCTCGATCGCGACCGGCGGCGTCCCGATCACCACCCACCACCGGCCGAAGCGCCCGCACCGCACCGACCTGGTCGTGCTCTGCGACGTCAGCGGCTCGGTCGCCAACTTCGCCCAGTTCACCCTGCTCTTCGTCTTCGCGCTGCGCGAGGTCTTCCAGAGCATGCGGGCGTTCACCTTCATCGACCACGTGCACGAGGTGACCGGTCACTTCCGGCCGGGGGCGGACCCGGTGGACGTCCTCGCCGACCTCGCTGCCAGCACCAGTCACGCCGCGCTGTGGGGTCGCACGAACTACGGCCGGGCGTTCCAGAAGTTCCAGGAGCAGCATGCCGACGCGCTCGGGCCGAAGACCACGCTCCTCGTGCTCGGCGATGCCCGGTCCAACTACAGCGACCTCCACGAGGACGTGCTCCGCGACCTCGCGGGCTCGGTGAGGCGGGCGTTCTGGCTCAACCCCGAGCACGAGCGCAACTGGGGCACCGGCGACTCCGCCGCACCCACCTACGGCCAGATCGTGCGGATGATCGAGTGCCGCAACCTGACCCAGCTCAACGAGTTCGTGCACGACCTGGCCTGGTGAGCCGAGCGGAGGAGAGAGTGCACATGGGGACCGAGCCGACGCGACGAGTGCTCACCAGCGACGGGCTGACGCTGGCCGTCTACGAGGAGGGTCCTCTCGACGCGCCGACGGTCCTCTGCGTGCACGGCTATCCCGACAACCACCACGTCTGGGACGGCGTGGCCGCCGAGCTCGCCGGCACCTTCCGCGTCGTGCGGTACGACGTCCGCGGCGCCGGCCGGTCCGACGTACCCGCTCGCCGCTCGGACTACCGGATCGACCAGCTCGCCGACGACTTCGACCGCGTGCTGGAGGCCGTCTCGCCCGACCGGGCGGCCCACGTCCTCGCCCACGACTGGGGATCGATCCAGCTCTGGGACGCCCTCGTCGCCGAGCGTTCGGGCCCTCGGGTCGCGTCCTTCACCAGCATCTCCGGACCGTCCCTGGACGCGGCCGCCGTCTGGCTCCGCCGCGCCGGGACGGCGCCCCTGCCCCGAGTGGTGCAGCTGCTCGAGTCCTACTACATCGGGATGTTCCTCGCGCCGGCGCTGCCGCAGCTCCTCGCGCGGACGGGAGTCATCGACCGCCTCGTCCGGCACTCGGCCGCCCGCGGCCCGCGTCCCGGGCGGCCCAGCCCGACCGAGGCGAGCCGGGGACGGAAGGAGCTGGTCAACGGGATCGAGCTCTACCGCGCCAACGTGCCCGGCCGGATGCGCCGCCCACGACCCCCCGAGCTGCTCCTTCCCGTCCAGGTGATCGCCCCCACCCACGACGTGCACGTCTCACCGGCCCTGCAGACCGAGGCGCCGGCGCCGTACGTGCGCGACCTGACGGTCACCGTGGTCGAGGACAGCCACTGGGTCGTCAGCCGCGACCCGGCCACCGTCGCACGGCTCTTCATCGCGTTCGCCGGCGACGTGGCGTCGCGTTCGTCGGCGAGGAGCTGAGTACGCGCACTCGTGTCGCCCGGGCCGGGCCCGGACAGGCTCACCGGCATGTCCTCCAGCCTGCTGCCCGCCGTGGCGACCCTTGCCGACCAGACCCCGCCCGAGCGCAACCGCGTCGTCGACCTGCTCCGCGCTGCCGCGATCCTCGTCGTGGTGCTCGGCCACTGGCTGATGGCCGCCGTCCACGTCGACGCGGACGGCGACCTGCACCGGGGCGACCTGCTCGACCTGGCCGCCTGGACCCACTCGCTGACCTGGGCGCTCCAGGTGATGCCGGTCTTCTTTCTCGTCGGCGGCTACGCCAACGCGCTGTCCTGGCGCTCGGCACGCCGGCGCGACCAGACGTACGCCGGCTGGCTGCGATCGCGGCTGCGCCGGCTCGTGCTGCCGGTGCTCCCGCTGATGGTCTTCTGGGCCGTCCTCGCCCCGGCCGCGCACGCCGCCGGGGTCGACGCCGACCTGCTCCGGATCGCCAGCCGTGCCTCCCTCGTGCCGACCTGGTTCCTGGCCACCTACGTGGTCGTCGTCGCCGTCGCTCCGCTGACCCTGGCCGCGTGGGACCGGGTCGGGTGGTGGTCGGTCGGCGCCGCGCTGGCCCTGGGCGGGCTGGTCGACGTCGTCAGCGTCCGCCACGACCTGGTGGCCGTCGGCTTCCTGAACTACCTGGTCGTCTGGTCCGCCGTGCACATGCTCGGCTACGCGTGGCTGGACGGTCGGCTCGCCTCGCTCGGGCGCCGGCTGGCGCTGGTAGCGGTCGGGTTCGGCGCGCTCTACCTGCTCACCGTCGAGGGCCCGTACGCCGTGTCCATGGTCGGCCTGGGCACCGATGAGATCGACAACGCGTTCCCCACGCGCGTCACCCAGGGGCTTCTCGGCCTGCTGCAGGCCGGCGTGGTGCTGACCCTCGAGCCGCTGCTGCAGCGGCTGGTGGCCCGCCGCCGGGTGTGGGTCGCCACGGTGCTGGTGAACGCGCGGATCATGAGCATCTACCTGTGGCACCTCACGGTGCTCGGTGCGCTGGTCGCACTCTCCATGGCGTTCGGCGGCCTCGGCCTGCACCAGGTGCCGGACACCACCGGCTGGTGGCTGACCAGGCCGGTGTACTTCGCGGTGCTGGCGCTGCTCACCGCCGGCGCGGTCGCCGTCGTCGGCCGCTTCGAGTCGCCAGCGAGCGACCCGCGGCCCGCGCCGCCGGCAGCGCAGCCGGTCGCTGCCGCTCTCGGGATCTGCGCCGGGCTGGGTGCGCTCGCCTACCTCGGGATCGCGCGGCAGGGCGAGGTCCTGTGGTACCTCCCGCTCGTCCCCGTCGTCGCCTGCGTGCTGGGCGGCGTCGTGCGGCTGCCGGGGACGGCGGACCGGACCGGGCCCCGTCAGGCCGGTGGCGCGAGGTAGCCCAGCTCGCGCCACCGCGCCAGCGCCGCCACCAGCTCCGGATGGTCGGCGCTGTCGGCCGCCCGGCCGCCCGCGACGAGCGGTGGCACGCCGGGCTCTCCCTGAGCGTCGTACACGACGGTGAGGCGGTTGGCGGAGCCTGCGTTGATCAGCGAGCCGAGGAGCGCCACCGGGTCGCCGCGGTCCTCGAGGGAGAGGACGCGGACGTCCCCGGGCAGGGCCGGCAGCTGCGCGGAGGGGGCGCTGGCCGTCACCACCTGGTCGACCGCGAAGCCGGGGAGGTCGGAGGTGGCGGCGATCTCGACCGCAGCCGCGCCGCCGGCGCCGCTGCCAACGAGCATCACGCGCACCTGGCCGTCCGTCGGCGCCTCCCGCGCGCTGTCGGCGATCGCCCGCACGACCTCGGCGGCATAGCCGGACTGGTCGGCGGACACCAGCCGCAGGCGGCCGGGCGCGGCCGGTGTCGTCGGCAGCCCGGTGAGGAAGACGAGGAGCCGGTCCGAACGAACCTGCCGGATGCGGATCGGCTGCCCGGCCCCCTCGCTCGCGCAGAGGACCGACATCAGGTCGGCCAGGCCCGTGGGCGCCGCAGCGCCCGCTGTGCCGGCGTCGGCCCCGCGCACCGCGGCCGGGGCGGGGCCGGGGTCCGACCGGTCGGTGTGGCCGAGCCCGACGGCCGCGTCGCGGAGGGCGCCGTCCCAGTCGTCCACCAGCGGCGCGACGCCCGCGGCGCGCAGGCCTCCATTCCGAGCTGCGCGGCCGCCCTCGCCCGACAGCACGCCGGCGGTGAGCAGGCCGCGCATCTGCAGGCTGTCGATCACGCCCCCACCGGTGGTGACGTGGTCCAGCAGCTCCGGGTTCGACTCGGCGAGCTCGTTGAGGTACGCCGCGACACCGTCGCGGTCGAGCGCGTCGGTCTCGATCAGGCCGGCGGCGACGATCGCGCCCCCGAGGCTGACCTCGGGGGCCAGGTAGCCGATCGCCCGGCCGGCGATGGCGCCGAGGGTCTGGTAGGCGGCGGCCTGGAGCTCGTCGATCCAGCGGTAGGTGAGCACGGTCGCGCGGAGGACCAGGGCGTCGGCGTCCAGCTCGATCGAGCGGCTCAGCAGGCCGTGCTTGCCGGTGGTGGCGGCCCGGAGCTCCTCCTCGGCGGCCTCCCAGGTCGCCGGCGACAGCGGCGCCGACTCGACGACGTCGGGGTCGGTGATCACGTCGCGACCCAGCTTCGCCCACTCGCGCATCTGCGCGCCGGCGTCGTCGAAGAGGTCCGCCAGGCGGAGCATCTGGTCGTACTTGTCCGCGAGGTCGGCGGCCTCCACGTCGGTCCGCGGGACCGCGCGCTGCTCGCCGGCCGCTGCGGCGACGACCGGGTCGTCCCCGAGGTCCATCAGGCCACCCTCCCGTCGCGACCGGGTGCGACCACCGGGGCGAGGACCGGAGCCACGACCGTGGCGAGGTCGGACGGTTCCACGCTGCGCAGCTCGATGCGCAGCATCCCGTCCTGGTGGTGCGGGCGCAGGGCGTGCCAGCCGTCGGCGAGGAGGGTCCAGGAGAGGACCCCCACCGACTCGACCTCCGTCGTGGCGACGTCGGCGACCATGGCGCGCAACCGCCCCTGCGCCTCGCTCGACAGGGCCGCGAGGACCCGACCCACCTCGACGTCGGGGAGCGGGCCGTCCGGGCCGAGCACCTTCCCGGTGTGGCGACCGGCCAGCACGGGCAGCAGGTCGGCGCGGCCGGTGCGCGTGGCTTCGGCCGCGGCGTCGGCGAGCTCGTAGGGCAGGTCCAGGTACGACGGCACGGCGGACGCCGTCAGCGGCACCTCCTCCGACACCACCGCCACCCGGGCGAGCTCGCCCGCCCAGGCGTCCGTCGGGAACCAGCCGAGCTCGAACACGATGCCGTCGACCGTCGCGAGGGAGGCGACGGCCGGACCGTCCTGCCGGTGCCAGACCTTCGCCTGCACGCCGCCGGTACGGACGTCCAGGTCGAGGGCGATCCGAGGAGCCGCGAGCAGCCCGATCGCCCCGGCCACGCCGGGGTCGAGCTCGTCGCCGGCGACCAGACCTCGGCGCGCCAGCGACTCCGCCGGGTCGTGTAGCGACGCGACCACCGCACGATACGCCTGGTCCTCGGTCGTGGCGGGGCTCTGCCCGAGCCGGCTCTCCATGGCTCCGGCCGCGGCCGGAGCCGCGACCTGGAACGGAAGCGGTGCGCCTCCCGCCAGGCGCGCTGCGTGCTCGAGCTCGCGCAGGGTGAGGCCGATCCGCCGCGGCGCGGCCTGGACGGGGCGCAGGTCCGCGGGACGGTCCGCGTCGGCCGGAGTCGTCAGGTCGATGGTCGGCACGGAGCCTCCTAGAGTCCGGGCAGCTCGACGGAGAGCCAGTCGCGGTGGCCGGGTGGCGGCGGCGCGAACGCGGCGAGCAGCTCGTCCTCGGGGTCGGGCGTGACGGTCGGGCCGTCGCCCTGCTCGTTCCGCGCGGCGATCGCCGCGATCCGGCCGCGGGCGTCGCCGACCAGGTCGGCGACCCGGGCCTCGACGGCCGCGATCTCGTCCTTGACCGCGTCCACGCTCCGGGCGTGCCGCTCCAGGGCGTCGGCCGCCCCGACGTGAGCGTCGGCGGCCGTGCGGAGGTGGGTGGCGCGGTCGGCGACCCGGGTCCGCATGGCGTCGGCGGCCCGGCCGCCCCAGCCGACGGCCTGGGTGCGGGCGACCAGCTGGTCGGCGAGCGCACGCACGTCGGCGCCCTGGTCGCGCAGCTCGGTGGCCCGGCGTCGTACGCGGTCGCTGTCGCCGTACATGAGACGCGCCCTTCCCACGTCCGACGGACCCGAAACCTGCCGTCCTCGGGTTTTCACAGGTTGCCGTCGAGCCGGTCCAGGGCGGTGGTGATGTCCTCGGCGGTGCCGGCGAAGCTGAACCGCAGGAACCGGCCGCCGTCGACGGTGTCGAAGTCGACGCCGGTCGCCACCGCCACGCCGGTGCGGTCGAGCAGAGAGCGGGCGTAGGCCATCGAGTCGGTCGTCAGGTGGCCCACGTCGGCGTAGGCGTAGAACGCGCCGTCAGCCGGGGCCAGCGCGGTGATCCCGAGCCTGCGCAGCCCGTCGAGCAGCAGCGACCGGTTGTGGGCGTAGCGCTGCACGTGCCCGTCGAGCTCGGCGTACGACGCGTCGTCGAACGCGGCGAGGGCCGCGTGCTGTGCGAGGGCCGGCGGGCAGATGCTGAAGTTGCCGGTCAGCACGTCGACGGGCCGGCGCAGCCGCTCGGGGGCCAGCATCCACCCGAGTCGCCAGCCGGTCATGGAGAAGTACTTGGAGAACGAGCCGAACACGACCGCCTCGCGGGAGGTCTCCCAGGCGCAGCGCGCGAGCGGTGGGTCGCCGTGGAGCGGGGCGTACTCGATGCCGTGGTAGATCTCGTCGGAGACCAGCTGGACGCCCGCCTCCTCGCACCACCGTGCGATCGCGGCCAGCTCCTCGGGCAGCAGCATCGTCCCGGTCGGGTTCGCCGGGCTGGCGACGACCAGTCCCGCGAGCGGCGCGGCGGCGTGGGTCCGCGCGAGCTGCTCGACGGTCGGCTGGAAGCGGGTCCCGGGTCCGGTCGCGATCTCGACCACCTCGCAGCCGAGCGCGCTGAGCACGTTGCGGTAGCAGGGGTAGCCGGGCCGGGCGATCGCGACCCGGTCACCGACGTCGAAGGCGGCGAGGAAGGCGAGCAGGAACCCGCCGCTCGATCCGGTCGTCACCACCACGTCCTCGGCGGCGACCTCGACGGCGTGGGTGCGGCGGTAGTGCCCCGCGATGGCCGACCGCAGCTCGACGATCCCGGTGGCGGGTGTGTAGCCCAGCGGGTCGCCGGTGCCGAGCAGCCGGACCGCCTCGGCGCTCACCGGGGCCGGGGCGCCGGTGCTCGGCTGGCCGGCGAGCAGGTTCACCATGTCGCCGCGGGTCCGCTGCCGCGCCGCCGAGGCCGCGAGCAGGTCCATCACGTGGAACGGCGGCACGTTCGCGCGGGCTGCGGCCGCCAGGCGATCCCTCACGCCACCGACCCTATTGCCCCACCCGTCACACGGCCCGGCCGGAACTCGCACTTCGCAGCCGTTGCACTGGCCGCGAAGTGCGGGAATCACCGGTTGACCGGTGATTCCTGCAGCACCCTCGCCGCATGCCGCCCCGCGCGCCGCCCGAAGAAGGAGCCCTCGCCGAGCTGGGTGCCGGAGCAGTAGCCGTTGCCGTCCTGGGCGATGTTGGAGGCGCAGGCGCCGGCGGCGTAGAGGCCGGGGATCACCGAGCCGTCGGTCCGGCGGACCTCGCCGTCGACGGTGGTCGCCATCCCGCCGAGCGTGAACCCGGCGTACAGCGCGACGCCGAGGCTCAGGTCGTAGACGCCCCACGGGCCGTTGGTCTGCGGGGCGAGCCAGTCGGGGTGCTTGTGGAAGTCCGGGTCCTCGCCGGCGGCGGCGTGCTCGTTGTAGCGGGCCATCGTCGCGACGAGCGAGCCCGCCGGGAGGCCGAGGCCCTGCTCCATCTCCTCGACCGTCTCGTAACCGTCCTTGAGCGGCACCAGCGGCATCCGCTGCTCCTCCATGTGGTCGCTGTCGGCGATCAGGTAGGCGGCGGAGTCCGGCTGCTGCAGCACGTGGTACGACGTCCGCGCGTGGTAGCTGTCCTCGGCGACGAACCGCCGGCCCAGCTTGTTGACGATCAGCCCCTTCACCAGCGACGACGGCGGGTAGAACGGCGCGGTGATGAACGGCTCCTCCATGTGCTCGAGCGCGGCGCCGACGGACTCGCCGAGCCGGATCCCGAGCCCGTCGTCGTAGGTGGAGCCGAGGGTGAAGAGCTTCGACCCGAGTGCCGGCGTGTAGCGCTCGACCATGTCCTTGTTCATCACGAAGCCGCCGGCGGCCAGGACGACGGCGCCGGCGCGCACTGCACCGTGCTGGTCGAAGGAGCGCCAGGCGAGGCCGACGACCGCGTCGCCGTCGACGACCAGGTTGGTCGCGCCCGTCTCGTAGCGGACCACGACCCCGGCCTCCTCGACGCGCTCGCGCAGCAGGTCCATCACGATCCGGGTGCCCTCGGTGTCCCCCGGGACGGGGACCTTGTGGCCGCGCGGTGCCGGCCGCACCTGCTCGCGGAAGGGCCACACCTTCTCGTTGCCGGTGTACATCAGCCCCTCCGTGCCGGGCTGGATGACCGC
This sequence comes from Nocardioides proteolyticus, assembly GCF_051280635.3. NCBI lineage: Bacteria > Bacillati > Actinomycetota > Actinomycetes > Propionibacteriales > Nocardioidaceae > Nocardioides > Nocardioides proteolyticus. The sequence continues at coordinate 52,355 of NZ_JBNBPO030000028.1, forward strand.
CTTGCCCGGGAAGTAGGACCGCTCGAACTCGAAGCCGAGCGACTCCAGCCAGTCGAAGTGGTCGACCGACTCCTCGCAGTAGGCGCGGATCTTCTGCTCGTCGGGGTCCTTGGTGCTGGCCATCAGGTAGCGCACCATCTCATCGACGGAGTCCTCGTGGCCGGTCGCCCGCTGCACCGCGGTGCCGCCGCCGAGGTAGAAGTGGCCGCCCGACATCGACGACGTGCCGCCGTGGATCGCGGCCCGCTCGAGCAGGAGCACCCGCGCCCCGGACCGGGCCGCCTCCAGCGCGGCGCAGCCGCCCGCGATGCCGAACCCGACGACGACCACGTCGAAGGTCTCCGCGTCGGCGGGCAGGGCGCTGGCCGGCAGCGCCTCGGGAACGGCCAGGCCGGCCGGGGTCTGGGTGGTCATGGGGCAAATCTAGAACATGTTCTACCGATACGCTAAGGCTCCGCCGCCCCGACTGCCGCCGAGGTGACATGAGCTTCGACGTCCACCAGCTCGACCACTTCGTCCTGGTGGGCTCGGCGGTCACCCTGCTGGCGGTGCTCGCCGTGCGGGTCTCCTCCCGCGTGGGGCTGCCCAGCCTGCTGCTCTACCTGCTGATCGGCGTGGTGCTCGGGGAGTCGCTGGTCGGCATCCCCTTCGAGAACGCCGAGGTGGCGCACGCGATCGGGTTCGGCGCGCTGGCGGTCATCCTCGCCGAGGGCGGGCTCACCACCACGTGGTCCGACGTCCGCCACTCGATGCCGCTCGGCGCCTCGCTCGCGACCCTCGGCATGGTGGTCTCGGTGACGATCGTCGCGCTGGGCGGCCACTTCCTGCTCGGCCTCTCCTGGGAGCTGGCGGTCCTGCTCGGCGCCGTCACCTCCGCGACCGACGCGGCCGCGGTCTTCTCGGTGCTGCGGGCCGTCCCGCTGCCGAAGCGGATCACCGGCGTCCTCGAGGCCGAGTCGGGGCTGAACGACGCGCCGACCGTCGTCATCGTCACCCTCATCTCCAGCGGCGCCCTCGACGAGCACGGCCCGCTCGCCGTGGCGGGCATCGTCGGCTACGAGCTCGCGGCGGGCGTGGCGATCGGCCTCGCCGTGGGCTTCGGGGGTGCGTGGCTGATGCGCCGCGCGGCCTTCCCCTCCTCGGGCCTCTACCCCATCGCGGTGCTGTGCCTGACGCTGTTGGCCTACGGGGCCGGCCCGGCGGTCCACGCCAGCGGCTTCGCCGCGGTGTACGTCGCCGCGCTGGTCCTCGGCAACGCCGACCTGCCCCACCGGGCCGCCACGAGGTCCTTCGTCGAGGGCCTCGCGTGGATCGCGCAGATCGGGCTGTTCGTGATGCTGGGCCTGCTGCTGTCGCCGGGCCGGCTGACCTGGTCGACGGTCGGGATGGCCGTCCTCGCCGGCCTGGTGCTGACCTTCGTCGCCCGGCCGGTCTCGATGGCGGTCAGCGCCGTCGTACGCCCGATGCCGCTGCGCGAGCTGACCTTCCTGTCCTGGGCGGGCCTGCGCGGCGCGGTGCCGATCGTGTTCGCCACCATCCCGCTCGCCGAGGGGGTCGACGGGGCCGACCAGCTCTTCGACATCGTCTTCGTGATGGTGGTGGTCTACACCTGCGTCACGGGGCCGACGCTGCCGTTCGTGGCGAAGGTGCTGCGGGTGGCGCGCCGCTCCGAGCCGCGCGGCATCGAGGTGGAGGCCGCGCCGCTGGAGCGCGTCGCCGCCGACCTGCTGCAGGTGACCATCAGCCCCGTGTCGAAGCTGCACGGGGTCGAGGTGGGCGAACTGCGGCTGCCCGTGGGGGCCAACGTCTCGATGATCGTGCGCGACGGCCGGGCGATGGTGCCGGAGCGGCGTACCGTCCTGCGCCACGGCGACGACCTGATCGTGGTGACGCCGCGCAAGCTGCGGGAGCGGACGGAGCAGCGGCTGCGCCAGGTCAGCGCCGGCGGCCGGCTCGCGCAGTGGCTCGGCGACGGCGGACCGGCGCCCCACTGACCGGCGGCTCCACCGACGACCGCTACTCGACGGCTACTCGACGTCCTCGGGGTTGGTGCTCAGCGGCGGCGTGCACACGTAGGCCTCGGCCTGCGCGGTCACCGCGGCCCGGCCCTTCTTCACGCCCCCGAAGCCCTTGCCGACGGCGATGGTGATGCCGGGGTAGCCGGACGGCTTGTCGACGATCTCCACCTTCTTGCCGAGGTACGACGCCACCAGGATCGCCGCCGGGTCCCCGGGGTCGCTGGCCCACACCTCCGCGGCCAGGGGGCCGGTGCCGGCAGGGGCGTTGCCGGTCCGGCCCTCGCCGAAGCCGCGGGCGACCAGCCGGGCCATCGTCTTGTTGGCCAGCCCGTCGGCGCCGCCGGCGTTGAGCACGCTGACCATCACCTGCGGCGGGGTGACGTCCTCGCCCTCCGCGATGAGCGTGTCGGTGCACGGCGGCGGGTCGACCCGCTCGGGGAACGGCTCGGTCACCTTGGACCACGCCCAGGTGACACCGCCGAGGAAGACGACCGCCAGCACGGCGAGGGTCAGCGCCGAGCGGCCGCGCTCGTTCAGGTCGAGGTCCACAGCAGGGTCAGCCTTCCATCCGGATCACGCGGGCGTGGAGGACGTGGCGCTGCTGCAGCGCGGCGCGGAGGGCGCGGTGCAGCCCGTCCTCCAGGTAGTACTCACCCCTCCACAACACCACGTGGGCGAAGAGGTCGCCGAAGAAGGTGGAGTCCTCGTCGAGGAGGGAGGAGAGCTGGAGCGTGTCCTTGGTGGTGACCAGCTGGTCGAGCCGGACCTGGCGCGGTGGCACGGCGGCCCACCCCTTGGAGGTGAGCCCGTGGTCGGGGTAGGGCCGCCCGACGCCGACGCGCTTGAAGATCACGGATTCGGAGTCTAGGGGGCGGCCGCGCGCCGGACGTGGCCGAACGCGCGCCGCCCCCGGCGGGCTGGGCGACGCGGGCGTGGGGCGGGGGGGGGGGGGCGCCCCCCGCCGGCCCCCGCAGGCCGTCCCCCCGCATGCGTCCGCTCACAAAAACGAGAC
>NZ_JBNBPO030000029.1:0-51848 GCF_051280635.3 Nocardioides proteolyticus
CCCCCCCCCCCCCCCCCCCCCCCCCCGCCGCCCCCCCCCCCCCCGCCCCCGCGCGCCCGCCCCCCCCCCCCCCCCCCCGGGCCCGGCTGGTCGCCGCCTGTGACCGGCTGCTCGCAGGGTGATGCTCAGGAGGGCGCGGCCACCGGCTCCTGCACGGCCGGCGCGACGCTCGCACGACGCTCCCGCCGCCAGGCCGCCCGCGCGATCCCGGCGGTGACGGCGACCCAGCCGGCGATCAGCAGCAGGTCGACGGCTCCGGGGAGGTCCGCCACAGCGCCCATCACGGCGGCGGCGTTGACCAGGATGACCAGGCCGCCCACCAGTGCGCCCATCGGCGCGTGGGGCAGCCGGCCGGCGAGCCGGGCGGCGACGGGGGCGACCAGGACGCCGCCGAGCACCAGGCCGAGGACCGGCAGCCACGGGATCTCCTGGTGGGCGGCACCGGTGACGAACCCGCCCGAGACCGACACCGCGACCACGAACTCGGCAGCGTTGGTGGTGCCGACGACGCGGCGCGGCTCGTGGCTGGTGACGGTCATCAGGCTCGGGGCGACGACCGGGCCCCAGCCGCCGCCGCCCGTGGCGTCGACGAACCCGCCGAGCAGGCCGATCGGCGAGAGCCAGCGGGCGGTGTGCCCGGACCGGGGCGTCGGGATGATCCGGAACCCGAAGCCGAAGCGCGCCAGGATCACGAGCCCGAAGAAGAGCAGCAGCCCCGCCATCGACGACTTCGCGGCCTCGAGGCTGATCGAGGTCAGCACCACCGCGCCGAGGAAGCCGCCGATCGCGCCCGGGACGGCGACCCGCACGAGCACGGCGCCGTCGACGTTGCCCTCGCGCCAGTGCGAGAGCCCTGAGATCAGCGTCGTCGGGAGCTTGGCGGCGTGCGTGGCGGCGCTGGCCGTCGCCGGCGCCACGCCGAGGGCCAGCAGGACGGTGGCCGAGGTGACCCCGAAGCCCATCCCGAGGGTGCCGTCCACCAGTTGGGCGAGACCGCCCGCGAGTGCGAATGCTGCGACCAGCCACATGTCCGACGCCTCTTCTCGACTCTTTCGACTAAGACTAGTTATTCACTATAGATAGAGGCCCCGCGATTCCGCCAGTCCGGGCCGGCGCCGAGTGTCCGCGACCCCGTGCCACACGAACCCGGCCTATGCTCGGCTCCGTGACTCACGTCCACGACGCCGTCATCGTCGGCGCAGGGTTCGGCGGGATGGGTGCGGCGATCCAGCTGCGCCGCCTGGGGTACGACGACCTCGCCGTCCTCGAGCGCGAGAGCGGGCTCGGAGGCACGTGGCACGTCAACCGCTACCCCGGCCTGGCCGTCGACATCCCGAGCTCGACGTACTCCTACTCCTTCGAGCCGAACCCGTTCTGGTCCCGCCTGTTCGCACCGGGCCCGGAGCTCAAGCGCTATGCGGAGCACGTGGCCGACAAGTACGACCTGCGCCGCCACATGCGCTTCGGGGTCGTGGTGACCGACGCCGAGTGGGACGACGACGCGGCGGTGTGGCGGGTGCACACCGAGTCCGGCGACGTGGTCTCGGGGCGCTACCTGCTCACCGCGACGGGCTTCCTCTCCCAGCCGCGCACCCCCGACATCCCGGGCATCGAGGAGTTCGCGGGCACGATCGTGCACACCGCGGCCTGGGACGACGACGTCGAGCTCACCGGCAAGCGGGTCGGGATCATCGGCACCGGCGCCACGGCCGTCCAGCTCATCCCCGAGCTGGCTCGGGTCGCCAGTCACCTCACCGTCTACCAGCGCACCCCGATCTGGGTGTCGCCCAAGATCGACGGACCCGTGCCCGGGGGGCTGCAGAAGGCGTTCGCGCGGGTGCCGCTGACGCAGCGCGCGGTGCGGCTGGCCGGCACCGGCATCCTCGAGGTGATGATGGTCGCCGGCGTGCTGCACTACCGCGACCTGCCGCTGGCGAACCGGATCGGCGCGACCGTCTGCCGCAACCACCTGCACCGGCAGGTGCGGGACCCGTCGCTGCGCGAGAAGCTCACGCCGCGCTACTCGTTCGGCTGCAAGCGCCCGACCTTCTCCAACGACTACTACCCGACGCTGTGCCGCGACGACGTCGACCTGGAGACGGCGTCCATCGACCGGGTCGACGCGGAGGGCATCGTCACCGCCGACGGCCGCCGCGCCGACCTCGACGTGCTCGTGCTCGCCACCGGGTTCGACCTGTGGGAGACCAACTTCCCGGCCTTCCGGATCGTCGGCCGCGACGGCCGCGACCTCGGCAAGTGGTGGCGCGACAACCGCTTCGTCGCCTACGAGGGCGTCACCGTCCCCAAGCTCCCGAACTTCATCTCCCTCAACAGCCCCTACTCCTACTCGGGCCTGTCCTACTTCACGACCATCGAGTACCAGATGGCCCACATCAGGCGGCTGCTCTCCGGCATGCGACAACGTGGCGCGGAGGTCTTCGAGGTGACGGAGACCGCCACGCAGGACTTCCTGGACCGGATGCAGGAGCGGCTGCAGGGCTCGGTCTTCGTGCAGGGCGACTGCGCGTCGGCGCGGAGCTACTACTTCAACCAGCACGGCGAGGCGGTGCTGCTGCGTCCGACCTCGACGCTGCAGTCGCGGTGGGAGGCCCGGCGCTTCCCGCTCGACGACTACCGGTTCCGCGCCGCGTCGTAGAACCTCACTGGAGCGCCAGGCCGTAGACCGGGATGTTGCTGGCGCCCGCGGGCAGCTGGATGGGCGGGTCGAACTGGCCGGACGCGCGGTCGTGCCGGATCAGCACGTGGGACTCGAAGACCATCCACACCGAGCTCTCGCTGACCTTCAGGTCGTCCATCTTCGCGCCCTCCGCGCCGGGCACCTCGGCGCTGACGACCTGGTAGTCCCCGCTCGCCGGGTCCAGGCGACCCAGCTCGCCGGCGCGGCCGACCCAGAGCGCCCCGGTCTCGTCGGGGTCGGAGGCGAACGCCGCCTCCTCGTCGATCTCCTCGACGACGTCCAGCGTCTCCGGGTCCAGGCTGCGCAGCCCGTCGTACGTCGACGCGTAGAGCACGCCGTCGACGAGCGCGAGGTCCCAGACGATGGCGTCGTCGGGGTCCTCCACCGTCTCGAACTCGCCGGTCTCCAGGTCGATGCTCATGATCGTGTGGTCGTAGGTGTTCACGGCGATCATCCGGTCGCCGTAGGGCACCAGGTCCTCCGGGCTCAGGTCCGGGCCGTCGAGCTCCACCGTGTCCACCACCTCGCCCGTGTCCGGGTCGATCTCGAGGAGCGAGGTCGCGTCGTCCTGGTCCTCGGCCGCCCACAGCCGGTCGCCCTGCCAGGCGAAGGCGTCGATGGTCTGCTCGGCGGGCGAGCGCTGCTCGAGGACGTGCGTGGCGGGGTCCACCCGGTAGAGCTCACCGGCGGCGACCCACAGCGCCCCGTCGTGGAAGGCGGCCTGGGTGATGTAGCCGTCGACGGGGACCTCCGCCGCGACGGAGCCCGACGCGACGTCGACCTTGTAGAGCTCCTCGGTGTCGGGCGACCTGACCCACACCGTGGTCGGCTCCGGCACCGTGGTCGGGGCGGAGTCCGGCGCCGCTGCGCCATCGCCGGACGACCCGTCCCCGTCGTCCCCGCCGGAGTCGTCACCGCAGCCGGCGAGGAGGAGCGAGGCCAGGGCCAGGGCGGCGATGCCGGGAGCGAGCTTCATCGTGGTGGTCCTCCGGGAGCGGGCGAACGGGTGCGTCACCCTAGGACCGGCGGAGGCGGCCGCGACGGGGCTTCGGTGATTTCGGGGCCGGTGGTCCAGACCTCAGCGCTCGACGGCGATCCGCAGCCGGTTGGCCGCCTCGGGCAGCTCCACCGACTCCTCCAGCTCCAGCGTCGTGGCGTCGAGCGCCGACAGCGAGCCGTCCTCGGCGCCGGCCCACACCGTGTCGCCGACCAGCTCGAGGTCGGTGACGTCGTCGCGCGCCACCTGCACCGGGTCGGAGAGCGTGCCGGTCGCGGCGTCGTACGACGCCATCGACCCGCCCTCGTAGGCGAGCCACACCACGTCGCTGTCCGGCGCGGCCAGCGCCGCGGTCGCGCGGGCGGGCAGCTCGGCGACCGCCTCCGCCTCGAGGGTGCTCGGGTCGACCCGGCTCAGCTCGTCGGCGCCGGCCGCCCAGAGCACGTCGCCGTCCACCGCGACCGCGCCCAGGCTGGAGGTCACCTGGCCCGACGTGGCCTCGCCGGTCGTGGTGTCGACGCGGGTGATCTCGGAACCGAACTCCGGCCAGGCCCACACGGCCTCCCCGTCGGCGACCATGCTGTTGACGTCGGCGGCCTCGACGAGCTCGCCGAGCGCTCCGGAGGAGGGCGCGAGGCGCGCGACGCCGTCGGGATCGCCCAGCGCGAGCCACAGCTCGTCCCCGGCCACGGCGATCTCCCGCACGCCCCCGGCGACCACCTCCTCGACGTCGCGGGTGTCGAGGTCGAGCCGATGCAGCGAGTCGGCGGCGCCGGCGAGCCAGAGCGCTCCGGCGGCGTGCTCGACGTCGTAGAGGTTGTGGCCGACCTCGACCGTCTCCACCTCGCCGGTCGCGACGTCGACGCGGTAGACCTCACCGCTGCCGCTCGCGGTCACCCACAGCGCGACAGGAACGCCGGTCGCCGGGGTGTGGTCGGGCGGCTGCATGGTGGAGTCCTCGGTGGCCGGGGCGTCCTTGAGGTCGTCCTCGACCCCGCTCTCGGGGTCGTCGCCGCAGGCAGCGGCGAACAGGAGCAGCAGGGCACCGGCGCCGAGCACACCGGCCCGTCGCCGCCGGGGAGCAAGGGGCGTGGGCACGACCCGAGTCTGTCCTCCCCCGCCCCGCTCCGCACCGGAACGGCCGAATCGTGGGCGCGGCGGCCTACCCGCCGAGCTGGTTGGGGTTGCGCCACTGTCGCTCGAACGGCAGCCGCCACGCGTACGGCGCGATCAGCTGGTGGATCTGGTTGGGCCCCCAGCTGCCCTGCCGGTAGGGCCGCACGATCGGCGGGTTGTCGAGCAGCGGCTGGGAGACCTCCCAGAGCCGCTCGATGCCCTCGGCGGAGGTGAACAGGGTCTGGTCCCCGCGCGCGGCATCGTGGATGAGCCGCTCGTAGGCCTCCAGCACCGAGCCGGCCCAGGTGGTGTCGGTCATCGCGAACTGCATGGAGAGCTTGTCGAGCTTCATGCCGGGCCCGGGGCGCTTGCCGTAGAAGGACAGCGACATCTTGGCCTTGTCGGCGAGGTCGAAGGTGAGGTGGTCGGGACCGTGGTCGCCGACGCCGGAGTGCTTGGGGAACATCGACCGCGGCGGCTCCTTGAACGCGATCGAGATGATCCGGGCGCCCTCCGCCATTCGCTTGCCGGTGCGGAGGTAGAACGGGACGCCGGCCCAGCGCCAGTTGTCGACGAAGCACTTGAGGGCGATGAAGGTCTCCGTCTCCGACTCCGAGGCGACGCCCTCGATGTCGCGGTAGCCCTGGTACTGCCCGCGGACGACGTTGGCCGGGTCGATCGGCAGGATCGAGCGGAAGACCTTGTTCTTCTCCTCGCTGATCGCGTGCGGCGACAGCGACGTCGGCGGCTCCATCGCCGTGAAGGCGAGCACCTGGAAGAGGTGGGTGACCACCATGTCGCGGTAGGCACCGGTCGACTCGTAGAAGCTGGCCCGCTGCTCCAGGCCGAGCTCCTCGGGCACGTCGATCTGGATGTGGTCGATGTTGTTGCGATGCCAGATCGGCTCGAAGAGGCCGTTGGCGAAGCGGAACGCCAGGATGTTCTGCGCGGCCTCCTTCCCGAGGAAGTGGTCGATCCGGTAGATCTGCGACTCGTCGAAGACCTTGTGCAGCCTGAAGTTGAGGTCCTTCGCCGTCTCGAGGTCGACGCCGAACGGCTTCTCCATGATGATCCGGGCGCCCTCGGCGAGGCCGGCCTCGTCGAGGGTGTGCACGACCGCGAGGGCAGCCTTCGGCGGCACGCTCAGGTAGTGCAGCCGGACGCACTCGCCGGAGGTCGTCGCCTCGGCCTTCTCCACCGCCGCCCGGAGTCCCGCCGGCCCCTCGGCCCCCGGAGCCCAGTGCAGCCGTTTGGAGAACTCCGGCCACGCCGCCATGTCCCCGTCGTCCCCGGAGAACTCGCAGACCGCGTCGTAGGCGAGCTTCACGAACGACTCGGTCGTGTGCTCGTCCAGCGACGTGCCCACGACCTGGAGCTCGGGCAACAGGCCGCTCTCGAAGAGATGCAGCAGCCCCGGCAGCAGCTTGCGCCGGGACAGGTCGCCGGTGGCCCCGAACAGCACCACGGTCACGGGCTTCATGTCGTCCACGTTGCCTCCTCGGTGTTACCGCCACGATAACCACGCGGAAAGGATCGACCCGGGGCCGGCCGAGGGCTCACCCCAGGCGCTGGCCCAGGCCGTCGAGGAGCAGGGTGAGGCCGAGGTGGAAGTCCCCGCTGTCGCGCGTGCGTACGGCGTCCGGCCCGGCCTGCCGTTGGAGCTGCTCGTCGGCGACGTGGCCGAAGACGAAGTGGACGAGGCTGCGCGCGCCGATCCGCGCCAGGTGCTCGTCGGCGCCGGCGCGGGCGAGCGCGTCGTACATCCGCTGCAGCGGCTCCTGCGCGCCGAGGCCCAGCGCGTGGACCCGCGCGACCAGGGCCGCCCCGTCGCGACACGCCAGCATCGCGTCGCGGAGCTCCACGCAGACCAGGCGCAGCTCCGCCTCCCACGTCACGATCTCCGCACCCCTGCGACCACGGGCGAGCAGCTCGTCGGCGACGGCGGCCAGCAGGGCGTCCTTGTTGGCGAAGTGGTGGTAGAGCGCACTGGGCTGCACACCGAGCTCGGCCGCGAGCTTGCGCATCGAGAGGTCGTCGAGCCCGTGGGTGTCGAGCACCGCGATCGCCCGGCCCACCACGTCGGCCCTCCTGTAACGCACGTCATTCCTCCCTCCGTTGACGCCGTCCGACGCCAACCCTAACCTGAACACCGTTCAGTTCGGCTCGCGCCGACTTCCGTCTCCCGAGAGTGACCACGATGAACCGCCGTACTCCCACCACCGACGTCGCGCTGATCGCCGGCTTCGCCGCCCTCATCGCCGTCTGCGCCATCCTCCCCGACATCAAGACCGGGGTGGGCGTCCCCTACTCGCTCCAGACGTTCGGCGTGCTGCTCGCCGGCGCGGTGCTCGGCCCGGTCCGTGGGTTCCTGGCGGTGGTGCTCTACCTGGTGGCCGGCCTGGTGCTGCCGATCTACTCCGGCGGCGCGTCCGGTGCCTCGCACTACAGCGGCGTCACGGCCGGCTACCTCATCGCGTTCCCGCTCGCCGCGGCGCTGTGCGGCTACCTCGTCCACCGCAACCGCGAGCGCGCCACCCAGTTCACCCTCGTCTTCACCGCCGGGCTGCTCAGCAGCTTCCTGCTCATCCACACGCTCGGCCCGCTCAACCTCGCCTGGCGTGCCGACCTCAGCCTGAAGGAGGCGTTCGTCATCGACACCGCCTACTTCCCCGGCGACATCCTCAAGAACGTGGTGATGGCGCTCGTCGCCACGGCCGTGCACCGCGCGTTCCCCGACCTGACCGGCCGTCGTGCTGCTGCGTCGACGGAGCAGCGCGCGGAGGTGCCCGCAGCGGACCCGGCGTGAGCCGGATCGAGCTCGACCGGGTCGTCGTCCGGGCGGCCACGCCCGGCGGCCCGGCGCCGGAGGTCACCGTGCTGCGGGAGACCTCGCTGGTGCTGACCGAGCCGCGGATCGCGCTGATCGGGCCGAACGGCTCCGGCAAGTCGACGCTCGCCCGGCTCGTGAACGGCCTGGTCGAGCCGTCGTCGGGCCGCGTGGTCGTCGACGGGCTCGACGTGGCGAAGAAGGGCCGGGAGGTACGCCGCCGCGTCGGCTTCGTCTTCACCGACCCGACCGCCCAGCTCGTCATGCCCACCGTGGTCGAGGACGTCGCGCTCTCCCTCCGCCACCACGTCAAGGACCGCGCCGAGCGGGCGGCAGCGGCGCTGGCCGTCCTGGAGTCGTTCGGCCTGAGCGAGCTCGCAGACCGCAGCGTGCACACGCTGTCGGGGGGCCAGCGACAGCTGCTCGCCGTCGCCGGCGTGCTGGCGGCCGACCCCGACATCCTCGTCGCCGACGAGCCGACCACGCTGCTCGACCTGCGCAACGCCCGCATGATCGGCGATCTCCTGCTCGGCCTGCGGCAGCAGCTCGTCCTCGCCACCCACGACCTCGACCTCGCCCTCCGCTGCGACCGAGCCCTCCTCGTCGACGACGGCGCGATCGTCGCCGACGGCCCAGCCGAGGACGTCGTCGCTCACTACCGCGCGACGGCGCACTGAGGACCGCCGTGGCCGCCAGTCCGCTCGGTGACTACCAGCCCGGCAGCACCGTCCTCCACCGGCTGCCGGTGGGCGCCAAGCTGCTGGGTCTGGTGGTGCTCAGCGTGCTGGCCGTGGTCTTCCGCGGCCCGGCGACCACCACGGTCCTGATCGCCCTCGCCGTCCTGCTCGCGGTGGTCGCGGGCGTCGGGCTCCGCCGCGCGGCGCGTGCCCTCCGTGGCGTGCTGGTCGCCATGGCGATGCTCGCGGCCTGGCAGGCCTGGCAGCGCGGCGGGGAGCACGCCTACGTCGTGGTGGGCGCGCTGCTCGCCCTCGTGCTGCTCGCCACCGTCTTCACGACGACCACCTCGGTCGAGCGGATGATCGACGCCATCACCCGGTGGCTCGAGCCGCTGCGCCGGTTCGGCGTGCGCCCGGACCTGGTGGCGCTCGCGTTCTCCCTGATGATCCGGGGCATCCCGCTGACCCTGGAGATCGCGGCCGAGACCCGCGACGCCGCTCGCGCCCGCGGCCTCGAGCGCAACCCGCGGGCCTATCTGACTCCCCTGGTCATCCGGGTCGTGGCGCACGCCCGAGCGACCGGCGACGCGCTGCATGCCCGGGGCATCGGCGACGACTGAGGGCAGCGACGCCCCCGCGCTCGGGAGGCAGACCTCAGTGGAGGAGCCACTGGACGACGGTCCAGGCTCCGATGGCGAGGAGCGCGAGGATCGACAGCAAGCAGGCCAGCAGGGCGACGCAGGCGACCCGCTCCGGCCACCGCATGCGGCGGTCCGCTCGCTGGAAGTCGCGCTGGTGGGACGGCAGCGCCGCGCGGAGCTCGTCGACGCGCTGCGTCACGCTCTTCCGGTCCCCCCGCTCGTCGGAGTCCGCCAGCCGGCGAACCGGCGCCGGGATGCTGTGCCACCGCGCCTCGGCGTTGCCGTAGCGCTCCTCCCACGCGGCGACGGCGATCCGCGCCTCGTCGTCCTCGCGGCCGGTCAGCCACCAGAGGACGCCGGCCGCCCGGTGCCAGCCTGTTGTCCTTGCTGCTCCGGGCATGCCTCTGGCCCCACCTGGCGGTGGGGTGTGGGGCGTGGTCCCTAGCCGGGGCAGGGTGGGCCGGTCTGGATGGGCCAGGGCCGGGTGTCGTGGTCCGGCGGGATGCCCATCACGTCGGTGTCGACGGCGACGGGTGGGTCAAGAGTCCTGGTGCCGGTGTGGTCGACCAGGAAGTGCCGCCCGTTCGGCGTGATCCACAGATACGTCCCCGGCTGGACGATGACGTAGCGCCAGGTGGAGAACGTCTTCGCCCGATGATGCGCCCGACAGGCGGGGACGAGGTTGCACGGACACGTCACCCCGCCCTGGCTGTGCGGGAGGGCGTGGTCGAGGTCACAGCGACTGGCGCGGCGGCCGCACCAGGGGAACGCACAGTGGTGGTCGCGCAGCTGCACTTGTTGGCGGTGGCGGTCGGGGATCTCGTAGGAGTCCACCGGGATGTGTCCGGCGAGGTCGATCACCGGCCGCACGACCACCGTCGTCCCAGAAGTGGCGAGCCACTCCTTGATCTGTGCGACCGTGATCGGGCGTTGCTGGTCCTCCCACCGCCCCACCGGCGCAACCTGCTCATCCGAGCTCCCGGTGATGGCGGCATCCGAGACGTGCACGTTCAGCACGGCCCGGCGCCCAGGCGATGCGGTGGTCACCTCACCGGTGTCTTCGTCCACGACCTCGAGGTCGAGGGTCAGGTCGTTGCGCGCGAGGTCGCCGACCGCGACCGCCCGCCGGACGTCGAGGGACCCGTCGTGGCCCAGCTTCCCGAGCAGCACGGCGCGGCGGGCAACGGCGGTGTCGAGGTCGGCACCATCAGCGGCGTCCAGGACCCCGTCGACCTGGACCACGCCGTCGGTGACGTGGTCGAGGTGGACGTCGAACCGCCGGGAGTCCGACGACGCCTCACGCCGGGCCTCAGCCGCCTCAGGATCGTACAGCGTGATGGCTTCGTCGATGTGGTGCTCGACCTCCCGCCAGGAACAGGACCGGATGTGCGGGGCGAGCTTCCGGTCGACGTGCGCAGCGGCCTCGAGGCTGAGGTCGTGGGTGAGCTCGGCGACCCGCTCCGCCTTCCACGGCGCACACCGCCCGGCGAGGACCGCGGCATAGATCCGCTTGAGCCGCCACGCACACCCGATCACCCGACCCACGTACGAGCGGCCACCGTCCGGGGTCCGCTCGAGCGTGGCGATCAGCTCCATCAGCGCGAACTCCGAGACCAGGGGTGCACCCGGGCCGGCGATCGGGATCCCGGTGTCCACATACCCCTCGATGAGGGTGGCGGCGCCTTCCTCGCAGTCGACGACGTTGCGGTCGGCCCAGGCCACGATCCCCCGCCACTCCCGGACCAAGGAGGCCTGACGGCCGTGGACTTCACCGGCGAGGTGCTCGAGCAGCTCACGATCCGAGCAGCGGTCGAACTGCCCCTCCGCGTCGCTGTCGTTCCCGAGCTCCATGACACCCATCCAACCACCCGCCGCCGACACAACCCCGGGCCCGAAACCCGCCTGGGGACAGGCGATTCCCCATCCGACGATGTGGACAAATGGTGGCGCAAACCGGGTCGCCGCAACAACGATCGCGACCCCACGGCACGCACCACCTCTCCCTACGAAACGAAGGCCGGCAACGAAACCCGACCACAACCAGAGCCGCACCGCGTAAAGGCCCTTTCGGCCCGGCACCACCTACGCAACCGCAGCCCCACGACACCAGCACAAGCACGACTCGTCAGCCACCACCACCGCCCGAACCGGACGCTTCGACCCGACTGCGAGGATCTCGGAGACAACGAGCCAGGACGAGCCGAGGGAGACCGAGCGGAATGAGCAGTCCCTACCGAATCCTGACGTTCGACGTCGTGGGCACGCTCATCGACTTCGAGCGGGGAATCCTCGACTGCCTGCACGCGCAGTGGCGAGGGGTGCTCGGCGCGGTGAGCGACCAGGAGCTGTTGGAGGCCTACGCCCGTGCCGAGGACGTCCAGCAACGGCTGACCCCGGAGATGCCGTTCAGCGAGATGCTCGAACCCGCGAGCCGCCGGCTGGCCGCAGAGCTGGGCCTGTCGATCACCGACGAGATGGCGATGGCCCTTCGCGCCTCGATCCCGGACTGGCCGGCATTCCCGGACTCCGTGGCGGCCCTGGAACGGCTCGGCGCGACGCACCGACTCGTCGCGCTGACGAATGCGGGCAGGTGGGCCTCCCGGCACATGGCGACCACGCTCGGCGACCCGTTCGACGACATCGTCACCGTGGAGGACGTCGGCCTGAACAAGCCTGATCCGCAGGTGTTCGCCTTCTGTCGTGGGCGCCAGAGCGTGAGCGGATACGTCCTGAGGGACTTCCTGCACGTCGCGCAGAGCCAGTACCACGACATCGGCGTCGCCCAGCGCCTCGGCCTCCGTACGGCGTGGATCGAGCGCCGGGCGGGCAGCGGCTCCTACGGCGGGACGCCCACTCCGGAGCGGGTGGCGACGCCCGACCATCACTGCAGGACGCTCGCCGAGCTGGCCGACGAGCTCGACGCCGCTCCGAGCCCTCCCACGCACGACTAGGGTCGACGGCCCCGTCCGCTCAGCCGCCCTGCGCGCGTCTCGACTACTCGGGACGGGATTCGAGCAGGCGCTCGGTCACGGCCGACAGGAGGGCCCCGACCGCTGCCCCCTCCAACGTCGCCTCCTCTCCCCGACGAAGGGCGACCGCCGCGTCGATCACGTCCGGCTCCGGCCACCGGCTCCGCGCCCAGGCGGCGCCCTCGAGCTTCGAGCCGAGGACGTCCTCCTCGGCGAACCTCCACGCCCGGCACGCGTTCAGCACCGAGTGCAGGGTCGTCCTCTCGTGGGCGCGGTGCCAGCGCATGGAGTCGGACATGGCGCCGAGGAGGGCGGCGCGAGGGACGTCGGCGAAGACGGTGCTCGGCGGTGGCCCGGTGACGACGACGGCCGATCGGTGGGCGATCGCCCGGTCCAGCACGTACCAGAAGCCCGGCTCCCCGCCGGCGTCCATGCGGACCGCCGTGGGCATGCGCGGACCACCGGTGACGTTCACCTCGAAGTCGGCACCCGTGGGAGGAGTGGCAGCCTCCTCGCGGCGATAGAGCGTGAACTCCACGCCGCGCGCCGGGCACGCCTCGCTCACCTCGAGGACGGCCGACGCGACCTCGAGCCCCTGTGCCGCGCCGAGCGCCGACTCCGAGACCGCGACCAGGTCGATGTCACTGCCGCCGGGGACGTAGCCGCCCAACGCGACGGAGCCGACGAAGTACACGCCCACCAGGTCCGGGCCGAGCGCGCGTTCCAGGACGCCGGCCACCCGGTCACCGAACTCGTCGACCTCGGGCGTCGCCACAGCGCCATCATGCGGCACGGTCACGCCGGTCGAGTCGGCACCCGTCGTGCCCACGCCCTGGACACCGCGGAATAGGACGCCCGCCGCTGCGGTTCGGGACTCCCGTGCCCCTGGACGACTCCCGACGCGTCTCCCTGCTGCTCGGGCTCCTCTTCGGGCTCGCCGGCCTGGGATCGTCCTCCGCGGCGATCGCGCTCCCGCTGATGGGGCGTGACCTGGGCGTGGACATCGGCACGGCCACCTGGACCATCAGCCTCTACGTGCTGTTCCTGGCGGTCACCACGGCGGTCTACGGGCGGCTCGCGGACCTGCTGGGCGTGCGGGTCCCGCTCATGGTCGGCATCGCGCTGATGACCGCCGGGGCCCTAGGTGCGGCACTCGCCCCGAGCTACGACGTGCTGCTCGTGGCCCGGATGTTCCAGGGCGCGGGTGCGGCCGCCGTACCGACCCTCGGGATCACCGTCCTCAGCGGCCGGTACGACGGCGCGGTGCGCGGCATGGCGCTGGGCCGGCTGGCCGGGATCGCTGCCGCGGTCAGCTGCCTCGGTCCCCTGCTGGGCGGCGTCGTCGAGCACGCGTTCGGCTGGCGGGCCGTGCTCGCCCTCCCGATCTTGGGCGTGCTGGTGATCCCCTTCCTGTGGCGGGCACTGACCGGCGAGGGGACCGGAGCGCGGCTCGACGTCCTCGGCGCCGTCCTCGTCGCCGCGACCTCCGGCGGGCTCGTCCTCCTCGTCCAGTCCCCGTCGACCGGCCTCCTCGTCGCCGTGGTCGGCGCGCTGCTCCTGCTCCTGGGCGTGCCCACGGTGGCCCTGTGGGTACGACGCCGCCCGCACGGCTTCCTCCCGCTGGCGGTGATCTCCAACCCGACGGTCGTGCGCAGCGCCGTCGCCGCCGCGGCGGTGCCGGCCGCGTGGTTCGCGCTGCTCATCGCCGTGCCCGCGGTGCTGGTCCACGCGGGATGGGCCGCCTGGCAGGTGGGCCTCCTGCTGCTGCCGAGCGCGGCCGTCGCGCTGTTCGTGCCCCGCTACGCGGGACCGCTGCTGGACAGGATCGGCGGCGCGGCGTCCCTCGCGGTCTCCGGAGTGATGGCGTCGTTCGCGCTGCTCCTCGCCGCGCTCGGTGTCGCGCTCGAGGCACCCGCGATCCTCGGAGCGACCATCATCCTGGTCACCGTCGCGTTCGGCCTCGGCCAGCCCGCGCTGAGCGCCTCGGTCGGCAACGCCGTGCACCTCGACGTGCGGGGGGTGGCGCTCGGGGTGGCCACCCTGCTGTTCCTCGTCGGCGGCAGCGTCGGCTCCGCCGTCGTCGGCGGTCTCGGGGACCTGATCGGCACGACGGGCAGCCTGGTCGTGCTGGCGGCCCTGCCGCTGTGCGGACTCGGCGTGCTCCGCCCGGAGCTCCGCCGGGCGCCGCAGCCCGCCTGAGGCCGGCCGGGACGCGCGGTCACCAGATCGGCGGGACCCGGTCCCTCCACGGCGCGGCCGCCTCCACCTGCCCGGCGAGCGACAGCAGCAGCTCCTCCTCCGCAGGCCGGGCCGCGAGCATCACACCGACGGGCAGACCGTCCGCGGTGTGGTGCAGCGGCAGCGAGATGGCCGGCATGCCGGTCACGTTCCACGCCGACGTCCACGGGGTGAAGGCCTTCTGCGCCTCGAAGTCCGCCGCCGGGTCGGCGTCGTCGCGGATCGCGCCGACCGGCAGCGGCGGGGTCGCGAGGGTCGGCGTCAGCACGGCGTCGTACGGCGCCAGCGCGACCAGCGCCTCCGCGGCGAACCGGCGCAGCTGGCCGATCGCGAGCCCGAACTCCGGTCCCGAGACCGCCTCGCCGCGCTCGCCCAGCCACCGCGTCAGCGGGCGGATCGTCGACCGCTGCTCCGGCGACAGCGGCACCGTGGACAGCGCCGTCAGCACCGCCCAGCACGTCTCGAAGACGGCCACGGCCTCCGGCGGGATCGGCACCGGGACCTCCTCGACCGAGTGCCCCAGCGACGCCAGCAGCGTCGACGCCGACTCGTAGGCCGCGCGCACGTCGGGGTGCACGGGCACGTCGGCGATCACCGGCTCGTCGAACCGGGCGACCCTCAGCCGGCCGGGCTCGCGACGGGCGGCGTCCACGAACGAGCCTGCCGGAGGCGGCGCCCACGACGGGTCGCCGGCCCGGCGACCGGCCAGCACGTCGAGCAGGGCGGCGGCGTCGGCGACGGTCCGGGCGATCGAGCCCGACGTCGCGAGACCGACCGGGTCGCCGTACATCGGGAAGCCGGAGATCCGTCCCCGGGTCGGCTTCAGGCCCACCACGCCGCAGCAGGCCGCCGGGATCCGGATGGACCCGCCGCCGTCGGACCCCTGCGCCACCGGCACCAGCCCGGCGGCCACGGCGGCCGCGGCACCGCCGGACGAGCCGCCGGCCATCCGGGTCAGGTCCCACGGCGTCACGGCCGGCGGTCGCCCTTCCGGCTCGGTGTAGCAGGGCGAGCCGAACTCCGGCGTCGAGGTCTTGCCGAGGCTCACCATCCCGGCCGCCTCCATCGCCAGGGTGACCGCGTCCGAGACGTCCGGCACGTAGCCGGCGAACGCCGGAGAGCCGAAGGCGGTCGGCACACCCGCGGTGAGGTTGAGGTCCTTGATCGCCGTCGGCACGCCGGCCAGCGGCGAGGCGCCGGCACCGACCGGTCCGACGGCGGCCACCTCGCGGGCCCGGCGGCGGGCCATGTCAGGGTCCAGGTACGCGAACGCGCCGCCGACGAAGTCCGGGACGTCGTCGGCGGCGCGCGCGATGCGATCGAGGTAGTGCTCGGTGAGCTCGACGGGGCTGGTCTCGCCCGTCCGGATCAGCTCGCCCTGCTCGAGGGCGGTCAGGTCGTGGAGTTCGGCCACGCCCCGACCGTAGTCCCTCGCGGTGGTCAGGCCGCGGTGGCCTCGGGCTCGAAGTCGGCCAGGCGCACCAGCGCCTGGAGCAGCCGGGCCCGCACCTCGGGGTCCTTGGTGGGGTCGACGTCCACGGCGGACTGCGACACGGTGACGTCCTCGATGACGACCGCGCCGGCGATCCCGGCGGAGCGAGCGGCGTCGGCGTGCGCCCACTTGCCGCCGTACGGCGTCGGGGTGGCGCCGACGACCGCGAACGGCTTGCCGACGATGGCACCGGCCCCATAGGGGCGCGAGAGCCAGTCGATCGCGTTGTTGAGCACCGCCGGCATGGTGCCGTTGTACTCCGGCGTCACGGCGAGCACCCGGTCGGCGGAGGCGACCCGCTCGCGCAGCGCGACCGCGGCGGCCGGCGCGGCGTCGGCGTCGATGTCCTCGTTGTAGAAGGGCACGAGGTCGAGGCCGTCGATGATGTCGACGCTCACGTGGTCGGGGGCCTCGTCCCGGAGGATCTCGGCGATCCTGCGGTTCACGGAGTCGGCGCGGAGGCTGCCGACCAGCACGGCGATGCGGGTGGGGTTGGTTCCAGTCATGACAGGCGAAACGGACCGTGGTCCGCTTTCTATTCCGGGTCCGGCGGAACTTTTGCCGCAACTACAGTGGTCGGACCATGCCGAAGCCGCTGCCCCTGCTCACCTCGGCTCCGCCGACCGAGCGGCGCGACGCCGCCCGCAACCGCGAGGCCCTGCTGCGGGCGGCGGGCGAGCTGATCCAGGGCTGCGACGTCCGCGCGGTGACCATGGACGCGGTGGCGGCGAGGGCCGGCGTCGGGAAGGGCACCGTCTTCCGCCGGTTCGGCAGCCGGGAAGGGCTGATGGCCGCGCTGCTCGACCAGGCCGAGGCCGACTGGCAGGAGGGTGTGCTCCGCGGACCCCCGCCCCTGGGTCCCGGGGCGCCGCCGATGGAGCGGCTGCTGGCGTTCGGGGAGTCGCGGATGCACCTCCACCTGCGGCAGGCGGCGCTCATCGAGGAGGCCGGCCAGGCCTGGCGCACCAACTACGCCGTCGCCGGGTTCGCGACGATGCACGTGCGCTACCTGCTGCGCGAGCTGGGCGTCCGCGGCGACCTCGCCTACCTGGCGACGGCGCTCAACGCGGCGCTCTCGGTGCCCGTCCTCCTGCAGCAGTACGACGCCGAGGGGATGACCGACGCCCAGGTCGTCGCCGGCTGGAGGGACCTGGCGGAGCGGGTGACCGCCGACCGGGCCTGAGCCCGGGCGCCGCCCGGTCAGTCGACGTGGTGGCGCAGCAGGCCGTAGGTCAGCCCGTCCATCAGCGCCTCCCAGGACGCCTCGATCACGTTGGCGCCGACGCCGACCGTCACCCACGTCGACTCGCCGTCGCTGGTCTCGATCAGCACCCGGGTGATCGCGTCGGTGCCGTGGCCCTGGTCGAGGATCCGCACCTTGAAGTCGATCAGCTCGAACTTCGCGATCTCCGGGTAGGCCTGCGAGATCGCGGAGCGCAGCGCCTGGTCCAGGGCGTTGACCGGCCCGTTGCCCTCGCCGGTGACGACGTAGCGGACCCCGGCCGCGCGCAGCTTCACGGTCGCCTCGGAGACGGCCTCCTCCCCCGGCCGGGCGTGGGTGAGCGTCTCGGTGATGACTCGCCAGCTCTCCACCTCGAAGTACGACGGCCGCCGGCCCTCGGCCTCCTCCATGAGGAGCAGCTCGAACGACGCGTCGGCCGCCTCGAACGTGTAGCCGCGCGACTCCATCTCCTTCACCCGCGCGGTCACCCGGGTGACCGTCTCCCGGTCCTCGGAGAGGTCGAAGCCCAGCTCGCGGCCCTTGAGCTCGATCGAGGCCCGGCCCGCCATCTCCGAGACGAGCAGGCGCATGTCGTTGCCGACGCCCGCCGGGTCCATGTGCTGGTAGAGGTCGGGGTCGACCTTGATCGCGCTGGCGTGCAGCCCGGCCTTGTGCGCGAAGGCACTGGTGCCGACGTAGGGCTGGCGCGACGCGGGCGGGACGTTGGTGACCTCCGCGACCGCGTGCGCGATCCGGGTGGCCTCGGTCAGCAGGCCGGGCGGCAGCACCTGGCGGTCCAGCTTGAGCTCGAGGTTGGCGACCACGTTGACGAGGTCGGCGTTGCCGGTGCGCTCGCCGTAGCCGTTGATGCAGCCCTGCACGTGGCTGGCGCCGGCGTCGACGGCGGCCAGGGTGTTGGCCACCGCGCAGCCGGTGTCGTTGTGGCAGTGGATGCCGACGCGGACGCCGGTCGTCTCGATCACGTCGGTCACCACGTCGGAGACCCACGGCGGGAGCATGCCCCCGTTGGTGTCGCACAGCGCGACCACCTCCGCCCCGGCGTCGTAGGCGGTGCGGAGCACCTCGAGCGCGTAGGCCCGGTCGAGCCGGTAGCCGTCGAAGAAGTGCTCGGCGTCCAGGAACACCTGCTGTCCCTCGGCGCGCAGGTGGCCGACGGTGTCGCGCACCATGGCGAGGTTCTCCTCCGGCGTGGTGCGCAGCGCCTTCTCGACGTGGCCGATGTGCGACTTCGCCACCAGCGTCACCACACCGGCGCCGCTCTCGCGCAGCGCGGCGACGAGCGGGTCGTCCGCGGCGCGGACCCCGGCCCGGCGGGTGGCGCCGAACGCGGCCAGCCGTGCGTGCTGGAGGTCGAGCTCGGTCTGCGCGCGCCGGAAGAACTCGGTGTCCTTCGGGTTGGCCCCGGGCCAGCCGCCCTCGATGTACCCGACGCCGAGCTCGTCGAGCTGGCGCGCGATCGTCAGCTTGTCGGCGACGGAGAGGTTGAGTCCCTCCTGCTGGGCGCCGTCACGCAGGGTCGTGTCGTAGACGTGGAAGGCGCCGTGCAGGTCGAGTTGCTGGTTCATCGGGTTCTCTCGGGGCGATGGTCCGGACAGGGGTCAAGCCTCCCATGCCGGTCGATCCCGTGGACCCGGGACCGCAGGCCGAGAGGAAGCCGGTCAGAGCCCGAACGGGCCCTCGGACCACGGCACCCAGCTGACGCCCTGCCCGGCCACGAGCACGCCGAGCACCGTGGCGACCGACATCAAGCCGGCGCACAGGAACAGCCAGGGCAGCACAGAGCGGCTGATCGGGTCGACGACGCGGGAGACCGGCGAGCGGAACCGGCTGGCGCCCGGGCCCGACCACAGCGCCACCCCGAGCGTGGCGCCGCACGCCACCAGCGTGCTCGGGACGTCGACGGCCAGGGCGTAGCAGATCAGCCCCGCCGCGAGCCCCAGCCCCGCGCTCCACAGGACCAGCACGACCGTGCCGGTGACCGCCCGCAGCAGGTGCCACGGGCTCGAGAGCACCAGCCCGGGGGCGTCGTACCACTTGGCACCGCGAAGCGTACGGCGGTGCGCGACCGCCGAGGCGGCGAGCGAGCCCGCGCGCAGCAGCCACACCACGAGGACCACCCCTGCGGCCGCGACCCACGGCGCCGCCGCGAAGGCGGTGCCGAGCGTGACCGCCCCCAGGCCGATCGCGACCGCGCGGCGCAGCCGCTCCCCGAGCGGCGCCCTGGGCGCCGGGGCGAACGGGTCGTCGGGGTCGTAGCCGTGCTGCTGGTCCCAGTCCTGCTCGATCCGGGCCATCGCGTCGGCCGGCGGCGCCGCGACCGTCGGCGCGCTGCTCTCGACCAGGGTCGCCGGACGCTGCTGGCCGGTGGGCGCGGACGGCTCCGGGCCGGCGACGGCCAGCGGCACGGTGAGGTCCTCGGGCTCCGCCGCCGGCGCCGCGAAGGCGCCCGACGGCGGCGGCACCGGCGGCAGGTCGGGCCGGGTGCTGAGCGGGCGCAGCCACGCGAGGATCTCGCCCAGCAGCGGACGCTCCAGCGGGTCGGGATCGAGGGCCGCGGCGAGCACGTCGGCCAGCGTCGGCTCGATCCCGGACAGGTCGTGCTGGCCGCGGCGGGTACGGTCCATGATCGCCATCGCCGGCCCGCGGCCGTACGGCGCCCGCCCGCTCGCCGCGTAGGCGACGGTGGCCGCCCACGCGTGCACGTCGGCCGCCGGGGTCGCCTCGTCGCCGTACAGGATCTCGGGGGCGAGGTAGCCGGGCGTGCCGAGCAGCCAGCCGGTGTGGGTCAGCCGCGGGTCGTCGGCGACGCGGGCGAGCCCGAAGTCGATGAGGATGGGGGTGCGACCCTCCATCAGCACGTTGCCGGGCTTGACGTCGCGGTGCAGGACGCCGACCGCGTGCACCGCCTCCAGCCCCTCGGCGAGACACCCGGCGAGCCAGTACAGGTCGCGGCCCTCGACCGGGCCCTCCTGGCCGACGTGGTCGTGCAGCGACAGGCCGGGCACGTAGCGGGTGACGACGTAGGGGATCTCCGCCCACGGGTCGGCCGCGAGCATCTCGGCGACCCACGGGCTCCGCACGCGGGTCAGCGAGCTGACCTCGCGGGCCAGCCTGCCCCGCGCCTCCTCGTCCCCGACGATGTGGGGGCGGAGCACCTTGAGCGCCACCCGCCGGCCGTCCGGGCCCTGCGCGAGGTGCACGATGCCCATCCCGCCCTCGCCGAGCCGGGTCAGCAGCGCGTAGTTGCCGACCATCGTCGGCGTGGTGCTCCCGGGCTGCGTCGTCACGCTCCGAGGCTACCCGCGGGCCGCCTCGCCCACGCCCGTCCGCGCCGCGGCGGCAGCCACCATTGAATTAGATAAGTACAGACTGATATAAGTGGTCCATGATCTACTCCCCCGCCGACCACCTGGGCGCCGTCGAGCGCGCGCTCTCCTCCACCACCCGCGACGGCCAGGAGCTCCGCGTCCTGACCGTCACCCGCACCTTCGACGCCACCCCTGAAGTCGTCTGGGACGCCCTCACCACGGCCGAGCGCATCGAGCGATGGATGATGCCGGTGTCCGGCGACCTCCGCCTCGGGGGCCGCTTCCAGCTCGAGGGCCAGGCCGGTGGCGAGATCCTCGCCTGCGACCCGCCCCAGCGGCTCAGCATCACCTGGGAGTACGACGGGATGAGCTGGGTCGACGTCTCCCTGGTCGCCGCCGACGGTGGCACGGCGCTCACCCTGGAGCACTCGGCCCCGGTGCCGCCGGAGAAGTGGGAGCAGTTCGGGCCGGGCGCGGTGGGCATCGGCTGGGAGATGGCCCTGATGGGGATGGCCGAGCACCTCGCCGCCCCGTCGGCTCCGCGGCCGGCACCGGAGGAGCTGCCGGACCTCACCGACTACCTGCGGGCCTCCAGCACGGCCTGGGCCGAGGCCGACGTCGCCGCGGGCACCGACCCCGACCAGGCCCAGGCCGCGGCCGATCGCTGCTTCGCCGCCTACACCGGGGCGCCGGAGGACGCCGGCGCCTGATGCACGCCTTCGACGTCCTCGGCGACCCCGTCCGGCGCCGGATCCTGGAGCTGCTCGCCGAGGGCGAGCACAGCTCGGGGGAGGTCGTGGCGGTGATCGCCGACGAGTTCGGCATCAGCCAGCCGGCCGTGTCGATGCAGCTGCGGGTGCTGCGCGAGACCGGCTTCGCCACGGTCCGCGCGGAGGGCGCCCGCCGGATCTACGCCCTCGACGGCGGGCCGCTGGCGGAGGTCGACGCGTGGCTCGGCCGGTTCCGGGTGTTCTGGGAGCAGCGCCTCGACGCGCTCGACACCGAGCTCAGGCGCGGGCGGCGTCGCCGGGACCAGGGCGGGACGGACGAGGCCGGGACGGACCGCACGTAACCGACGACCGGGGGCGGCTAAGACCGGGCGTCCAGCTCGGCGACGAGCCGCTTCGGCGCGACCAGCCGGTACGACGCGTCCACCAGCTCGCGGATCTCCTGCCAGTCGACCTCCGGCCCGGCCAGGTCGATGGCCCGGCCGCCGTGGGGGCCGTAGTAGGCCGGCACGAAGAACCGCGGGTCGCCGTCGATGGCCGGCAGGTCGACCGGATCGGGCATGAAGATCAGCGCGCTCGGCACCTGCCGGTGCTCACCGGGCCGGAGCTTCTCCGAGCCGCCGAACGCCGCGAAGATCCTGCCGGCCCGGAAGGTGGGCCGGCCGTGGGAGATCCGCTCCTCGGCGCCGGGCAGGCCGAGGCAGATCTCCCGCAGCTCGGCCAGGCCCGGGTCGTCGTCGTGGTACACGATCGGATGCGCCATGGCGGCAGTGAACCACCCGGCGCCGACTTCAGCGGTCCGCGACCGTCAGAGGATGCGGTGCATCCAGCCGAAGGTGTCCTCGGCCCGGCCGAACTGCACGTCGACCAGCGCCTGGCGGATCCGCATGGTGAGGTCGGTGCTGGCCGGAGCGGGCACCTCGCCGTCCTGCCACCGCAGGGAGCCGACGGGCGTCACGACCGCTGCCGTGCCGCAGGCGAAGATCTCGGTGATCCGCCCGCTGGTGACGCCCTCGCGCCACTCGTCGATGGAGAACCTCCGCTCCGTCACCTGGTGGCCCATCTTGCCGGCGAGCTCGATGATCGAGGAGCGGGTGATCCCCTCGAGGATGGTGCCGGTCTCGGGCGTGACGATCGAGCCGTCGTCGAAGACGAAGTACATGTTCATGCCGCCGAGCTCCTCGACGTACTGCCCGTCGTGGGCGTCGAGGAAGACGACCTGGTCGCAGCCGTTGGCGGTGGCCTCCTGCTGGGCGACCAGCGAGCTGGCGTAGTTGCCGCCCGTCTTCGCCGCGCCCATGCCGCCGCGTCCGGCCCGGGTGTACTCCTCGGTGAGCCACAGGGTGACCGGCTTGATGCCGCCCTTGAAGTAGGAGCCCGCCGGGCTGGTGATGACCATGAAGGTCACGTGCTGGGCCGGACGGACGCCGAGGAAGCTCTCGGAGGCGAACATGAACGGCCGCACGTAGAGGCTCTTCTCGCCGCCGTCGCGGTTGTCCGGCACGAACCGGGCGTCGACCCGGACCAGCTCGTCGACGGCCGCGACGAAGTCGGGCACCTCGAAGGCGGGCAGCGCCAGCCGGTGGCTGGAGCGGACCATCCGCTCGGCGTTGGCCTCGGGACGGAACGACCAGATCGAGCCGTCGTCGTGCCGGTAGGCCTTCATCCCCTCGAAGATCTCCTGCGCGTAGTGCAGGACCGCTGCCGCGGGGTCGAGGGTGATCGGGGCGTAGGGCGTGATGCGCGCGTCGTACCAACCCTTCTCCGGAGTCCACTCCGCGGTGAACATGTGGTCGGAGAAGTTCACGCCGAAGCCCGGGTTGGTCAGGATCTCTGCCAGCCGGGCGTCGTCGGTCGGGGTCGCAGAAGGCGTGGTGGTGATCTGCATGATGGAAATCTAGTCCTCCGAGGTCGCGGTGGGGAGTGGGGCTGCGGCGCGCCTCGGGAGGCGCGTCAGCCGGCTACTCGTGCGGCGATCGCGTCGCCGACCTCGGGCGTACGACGCTGCTGCCCCGGCACCCGCTCGGCGAGGTCGGCGAGCACCGCCGCCTCGATGCTCGCGGCGGCGCCGGGGTGGCCCAGGTGGTCGAGGAGGAGGGCGGCGGACAGGATCGCCGCGGTGGGGTCGGCCACGAGCTGGCCGGCGATGTCCGGCGCCGAGCCGTGCACCGGCTCGAACATGGACGGCGCGGTGCGGTCGGGGTTGACGTTGCCCGACGCGGCCAGCCCGATGCCGCCGGTGATCGCGGCGGCGAGGTCGGTCACGATGTCGCCGAAGAGGTTGTCGGTGACGATCACGTCGAACCGCTGCGGGTCGGTGGTCAGGTAGATCATCACGGCGTCGATGTGGCTGTAGTCGGTGGTGACGTCGGGGTACTCCTTCGCCACCTCCTGGAACAGCCGCCACCACACCGACCCGGCGTTGACCAGCACGTTGGTCTTGTGGACGAGGGTGAGCTTCTTGCGGGGCCGCTTCTGGGCCCGGGCGAAGGCGTCGCGGATGACCCGCTCGACCCCGAAGGCGGTGTTGACCGAGACCTCCGTCGCCACCTCCGCGGGCGTGCCGACCCGCAGGGCACCTCCGTTGCCGGTGTAGGGGCCCTCGGTGCCCTCGCGGACGACCACGAAGTCGATGTCGCCGCGGTCGAGGACCGCGTCGGAGAGCGGCGAGGTCGAGCCCGGCAGGAGCCGGGACGGCCGCAGGTTGACGTAGTGGTCGAGCTCGAAGCGCAGCCGCAGCAGCAGGCCGCGCTCGAGGATGCCGGGCGGCAGGTTGGGGTCGTTGGGCTTGCCGCCGACCGCGCCGAGCAGGATGGCGTCCTGGCCGCGGATCTCCTCCAGCACCGAGTCGGGCAGCACCTCGCCGGTTTCCAGGTAGCGCTCGGCCCCGAGCGCGTAGTGGGTCTGGGTGAACTTCACGTCGGCGGGAGCCGCCGCCTCCAGCACCTTCAGCGCCTCAACGGTCACCTCGGGCCCGATCCCGTCGCCGGGGATGACGGCGAGGCTGACCTGGCCGGTGGTGACGGTTCCGGTGCCGGCGGTGGAGGAGTCGGTCATGGAGGCAGACCCTAGTTGTCGTCGGGACGGGCGTCGTCGCCGTCTCGCAGGGCAGTCCCGGCGAACGGCGCGCCGGCGGCACCGGCCCGACCGGCGGCACCGATCGGACCGCGGTGCAGCGGGTGCTCGGGATCGTGCTTGGCGGGCCCCCACTCGGCCCCGGACCGGTCCGGGGCGGCGGGACGGCCGGCGGTTGACTGGGCGGTTGACTGGGCGGCTGACTGGGCGGCTGACTGGGCGGTGAACATGGCGGCTCTCTCCGTGGGGCTTCGAGGTCGATTCGGATGGATCGAGAAGCCCACGCGGGTGGGGAACGCCGCAGTCACCGCGGCGAGGTGGCCTCTCTCAGGCCTCGCCGCGGCGCACGATTACGAGAAGAACGCTCCGCATGGTGGGTCGAGCATACGACGCACCGGCGCGGACGGCAGCACGTTTCCGCGATGCGGGCATGTTCGACATCCGAGACCGACCGCACAGCAGCTGAGACGGCGGATGGAACACTCGGGACCATGAGCGCGCCCCCCGAGCTTCCCGACATCGTCGACCGCGCGTTCGACGTCTCCCGCCGCGCGGGCTACGTCTCCTTCTGCCGCAACGAGACGGGCCGGCTGCTCGCCACCCTCGCCGCGACCCGCGAGGGGATCATGGCGGAGTTCGGGACTGGCTGCGGCGTCGGCACGGCGTGGCTCCGCTCCGGCGTGCGGGCCAGGCAGGCCCGGATCGTGACCGCCGAGCTGGACCCCCGGCTCGCGTCGGCCGCCGCGGAGATCTTCACCGACGACCCCCTCGTCGACGTGCTCACGGCCGACTGGTCGACGCTGATGGACAAGGGCCCCTACTCGCTGCTCTTCCTCGACTCCGGCGACCCCGCGGCCGTGCGGGTGGACAAGATCGCTGACGTGGTGGAGCCGGGCGGCATCGTGGTGCTCGACGACTTCGTCCCGTGCGAGATGTGGCCGCCCATCACCGGGGGCCGGGTCGACACCCTGCGGGAGGAGTGGCTGACCGACGAGCGGTTCACCAGCGTCGAGGTGATGGTCGCCTCCGACGCCGCGGCGCTGGTCGCGACGCGGCGCTGAGCGGGCCCCCTCACACCTCGCCGGGGGCTGCCCTCCGCACGACCAGGCGGGTCCACGCGCCGAGATAGACCCGCTCGTCCGGCGAGATCTCCCGCTTCTCCCCCGGGTCGATCGGCTCGGACGGCAGCGCGCCGACCGAGGAGCCGACGTAGGTGCCGTTGGAGGACCCCAGGTCCTCGACCCACCACCGAGTGCCGTCGGTGGTCAGCTGGCAGTGGCGTCGGCTGATCCCGTTGTCGGTGGCCAGGTCGATGTCGGGGTGGATGCCCCGGCTCCGCGAGGTGCGGCCGACGAGGACCGACGTGGTGCGCAGGGGTACGACGGTGGGCACCCCCGCGGACGGCAGCGGGTCGCTGGAGTCCTGGTCGGCGTACCAGTCGGGGTCGATCCAGATCTCGGCCACCCACGGCTCGGCCAGTGCGGGCGCCACCGGCGCGGAGGTGGCTGCCGCGGGCGGCGCCTCCGCCGCCGGCTCCTCGACCGGGGACGGGTCCTCGGCAGGCGCACCGAGGTCGAGCACGGACTCGATCGTCGGCGGGGCGACCGGCCGCGGCATCGACCCGGTCGTGAAGTCGTAGCCGCACGCCTCGCAGAACAGGGCGTTCGGCGGGTTCGCCGCCGAGCAGTTCGGGCAGGTCGCCGCGTCATCGCCGGAGTCCGTCGGCGGCTGAGCGCCGCCGGCGGCGGGCTCGGCCGGCTCGGCCGGCTGGGCGGGCTCGGCGGGCTGGGCGGGCTGGGCACCGCCCTCCGGGATCGGCAGCCCGCAGACGTCGCAGTAGTCGTCGGCGGCCGAGTTGTGCCCGACGGGGCAGAGGGTCACGGGGTCGGCTCCTTGCGGATCCGGGTGGTCTTCGTGGAGGCGGTGTCGAGGGCCATCTCGTCGGCGCGGTCCACGGCCCGCTTGAGCCGCACCGTGCCGTCCGCCTCGCTCTCGACGTCCACGACCTTGCGGAGCTTGCTGGTCGCCTCGTCGTTGCCCGTCTCGGCGGCGAGCTGGACGGCGCGCCCCAGCTTCGTGGTCGCCGTCGCCTCGTCGCCGGCCGACTTGGCGGCGAGACCCTCCTGGATCATCCGGGCGAGCTCGGCCTGGCCGGTGTAGTGGGCGACCTGCTGGTCGATCCGTGCGGTCAGCTCGGAGTTGCCCGACCAGGTCGCCTTGACCAGCCCCTGGGTGACGACGTCGTCGCCCAGGGCGAGCTGGACACGGGCGGCGAGCTGCTCCTGGCCCACCGCCTTGGCCGGCACCCGTACGGCGATGTGGTAGTCGCGCGACTCGTCGGACCACGCGCCGGTCGGGTACTCCCCCGTCAGCGGGTTGACCGGCGTGCGCCGGCTGGTCAGGTCCTCGACGGTCGGCGAGACCTGGCGGACGAAGAGCACCTCCGCGCCCTGCGGCGTCCACACCCGCAGCTTCGCGTCGGCCACGCCGCGCGACATCGCGGTGCGCATGATCTCCTGGAACTGCTGCCGCATCTGGTCGGGCCTCGGGATGATGTCGACGGTGCCGAGCAGCGCCCGCGAGATCCGCCGGATCTCCGCGACCTGCCAGTCCGTCCCGGCGCCGCGGCAGTCGGCCTGGAAGTAGCCGGTCGCCCGGTTGATCGCCTCGTCGAGGCGACCCGGGCGCTCCCGGTTCTCCCCGTCGGTGAGCAGCAGGACGTGCCGCTGGGTCACCTCGGGCACCGACGCGAAGAGCTGCCCCGCGAGGTCGAGCCAGGTGCTGATCGCCGTACCGCCGCTGCCGACGAAGCGGCCGATCGCCGCCGACGCCTCCTGGCGGGCCCGGGCGTCCATCCGCACCATGCCGGGCCCGCTGGCGACCGGCGGGTAGGCGAGCATCGCGCGGTCGGCACCGGCCACGACCGCGAACCAGGTGCCCTCGACGATCTCGGCGAGCGCGGCCTGCGCGGCGTCCTTGGCGGCCGCCATCGTCGCCGGTCCCATCGACCCGGAGGTGTCGACGATGATGATCTCGCCGGCGGCGCCCGCGCCGGACTGCCCGGCGGTGCCCGCTCCCTCGCAGGTGATCGTGACGATCGCGTTGACGTCGGTCCCGCCGTCGGGCAGGAACTCGTTCTGGTAGACGCTGGCGGTGAACTCAGCCATCGCTCGGCTCTCCTCCCGCAGGGTTGCTCAGGTTGGCATTGTGCCCCAGTCGACCAGCCCCGCCGCCGGGCCCGTCGTCCGGCTCGACAGCAGGCTCGACCCGGGCCAGTGCCGCGGTGATGTTGTCGTGCCCCCCGGCCGCATTGGCGAACCGCACCAGCGCGAGGGCCAGCGCCAGCGGGTCGGTCTCCTCCGCCGCTCGGATCTGCTCCTGGAGCTCCTCCGGCGTGGAGGCGTAGTTCCACAGGCCGTCGGAGCAGGCCAGCAGCCAGCCCGGCTCGGTGACGTCGAGGCCGCCGACACCGGGGACGATGTCCTCGGCGTCGCGGCCGAGCCACTTGGTGATCGCGTGGGCGTGCTCGCCGGACTCGGCGACCTCCCGGGCCACGCCCGAGGCCATCTGCGCCTGGGCCACCGAGTCGTCGACGGTGAGCTGGACGCCGCCACCGGAGTCGGGGAGCCAGTAGCACCGCGAGTCGCCGAGATTGGCGTGGCTGACCCGGGTGCCCTCCAGCACGGCGACGGTGAAGGTGGCGGAGGCCGGGTTGTCCGAGTCGGGGTCGGTCACCGCCACGATGGCGGTGTTGGCGGCGGTCGCGGCCTCCGCGAACACCCTGGCGACGGCGGAGTCGCGGCTCTCCGGCGTGCCCATGCCCGCCGGGAGCGGCATCCGCAGCACGTCGCGGGCGGCGCGGGCACCGGCCAGGGAGGCCACGTCGGAGTCGACGGAGTTGGAGACGCCGTCCAGCACCACGAGCACCGCCCGGGACCCCGGCTCGGAACCGGCGAGCAGCGCCATCGCGTCCTCGTTGCGGCTCTTGCGCACCCCTTTGTCGCACACGCCGGCCACCCAGGCCGCCGGCTGCTCGCGGAAGTGGTCGCGCTCGCTGGGCGCCTTGGTGCCGCACTGCGTGCAGTACAGGTCGGGGCCGACCTCTCCCCCGCACTCCGCGCACGGCCGTCGGCCGGGGGCGGGCGGGTCGGGCAGCGCGGCCGCCGGCTTGCGGGTCGGCGCACTGATCGGCGCGTCGTCCACCGGGTGACCGGGGACGCCCGGCGCCGGCGGCGCGCCGGGCACGCCCGCGGTGTCGGCGTCCGAGCCGGCGGCCAGCGGCGCCCCGCAGCCCTCGCAGAAGCGCGCGCCCGGCGTCACGCTGGAGCCGCAGGACGGGCAGGTCCCGGCGTCGGTCGCCGCGGGCGGCGGAGGCGGCTGGGTCACGTCAGGCTCCAGTTCCGGACGGCGTTCGCCTGGTTGACCAGGACGACCCGCTCCTCGAGGTCGGTGGCATCCCGGGCCAGCGCGCGCAGGGCCTGCTCGAGCCCGTCGCGGACCCCGACCTCGGTCGCCGGGACGGAGCCGATCCGCGCCCCGTCCGGCACCCTGCGCGGCTGCGTCACCACGGGCAGCGCCTGGTCGAGGATCCGGACCACGAACCGGTGGCGGATCGCGGTGTCGACGCTCGAGGACTCGATGGTGCGCATCGCCTGGTCCAGGATGGCGAGGTCCGGCGTGTCGCCCGAGAGCAGCACCTCCGCCCGCTGCTGCCGGCTCTCGGTGTAGCCGCGGCTGGTGGTCGGGACCAGGTCGAGCGCGGCGACGGCACCCACGGTGTCCTGACGCTGGGCACGCACCCGCGCCATGCCGAACGCCGCCGGCGGGACGTAGGCCGCGTCGGTGGAGGCGCACACCTGGTAGAGCCCCTCCGCCACCTCCGGGAGCCCGCCGCGCTCACAGGCGAAGGCGAGCGCCAGCTTGGGCGCCAGCTCACCGGGCACCTGCTGGTAGACCGCGTTGAACGCCGCCTTCGCGGTCTCCCAGTCCTCCGCCTGTACGGCGGCGAGCCCCTCGATCCACAGGGCCCGCCACTCCCACGGGTCGTCGACCAGCAGCCGCTGCGCGTGCGACCGGGCCACCGCCGCCCGGCCCAGCTCGAGCGCCGCCCGGGCGCGGGCGAGGTGCACCTCCGGGCTGTCCTCCGGCGCCTGCTCGAGATCCGCCAGCCGCTGCTCCTGGTCGTCGTCGCTCACCGTCGACAGCCAGCTGTACTGCGGGTCCGTGGTGTCCTCCCGCAGCTCCGGCAGCTGGCTCCACTCGGTGATCGGCCGCGCCGTCTCGGGGGCCTCGAAGAGGACCGAGGCGGCGGAGGTGACCGCGGTGCCCGAGCGCTTGCGCGCGACCACCTCGCGCAGCACGCCGAGCACCTGGGTGCGCAGCTCGTCGACCGAGGCGAACCGGTCGGCCGGGTCGGGCGCACAGCACTTGGCGACCAGGTGGTAGAGCGAGTCGTACTGCTGGAACAGCGGCGTGGTCTCCACCGGCGGCAGGCTGTGGAGGTAGGTGCCCTGGTAGCCGCGGAACTCCATGCACAGCACGACCAGCGTGCGGCCGATCGTGTAGATGTCGGAGGCGACCGACGGGCCGATCTCGGCCACCTCGGGCGCCTGGTAGCCGACCGTGCCGTAGATGGCCGACTCCTCGTCGTCGATCCGGCGCACTCCGCCGAGGTCGATCAGCTTCATGGCGTCGCCGACCTGGATCATGTTGTCGGGCTTGAAGTCGCAGTAGACGAGCCCGAGGTCGTGGAGGTACTGGAACGCCGGCAGCAGCTCGAGGATGTAGGCGAGGGCCTGGTCGACCGGGAGCGGGTCGTAGGCGCCGTTGTTGTCGGCCATCCGCTGCTTGAGGATCTGCTTGAGCGACTTGCCGCCGACGTACTCCATGACGATGTAGCCGGCGCCCTCGTGGGTCACGAAGTTGTAGATCTCGACGATCAGCGGGTGCTCGACCTGGGCGAGGAACTGCTGCTCGGCGATCGCCGCCGCGAGCGCGTCGGGGTCGCCGGAGTTGAGCAGCCCCTTGAGGACCACCCACCGGTTGGAGACGTTGCGGTCGCGCGCGAGGTAGATCCAGCCGAGCCCACCGTGGGCCAGTGCGCCGGCGACCTCGTACTGACCGGCGACCAGGTCGCCGGGCTGCAGCTTGGGGGTGAAGGAGAACGGCTGCCCGCAGTTGGGGCAGAAGCCCTCGCTCCGGCCCGGCTTCCCGTCGATGCTGCGCCCGACCGGGTTGCCGCACTTGGAGCAGTTGCGCTTGTTCTCGGGCACCTGCGGGTTGGCCATGATGGCGGCGGCGGCGTCGACCGGCGGCGCGGGAGGGACGACGGTCAGGCCGGCTCCGAGCCGGGCCGTGCGCATCCGCTGGGACCCGGTCCGCGTGCGGCGGGTCGCGTAGCTGCCGGTGGTGCCGGCCCGCTCGGAGCCGATCGCGGCCGACTGCACACGGCTCGCGGCGGTGGCGGCGGTGGGGGTGGCACCGTCGATCGGCTGGGGCTCGCCGAGGGCCGACCGGGCCGAGGCGAGCGCCGAGGCCTCCGCGACCCGGGCCCCGGGCATCGCCGGGGAGCCGCACACGTCGCAGTAGCCGTCGAGGATGTGCCCGTCGCAGCCGGGCTGGCCGCACGGGTCCCCGTTGACCGGCAGCGACCGCGCCGGCGTCGCCGTCGCCGCGGCGGCGGCCGGCTCGGCTGCGACGGCGGTGGCGCCGCCCTCCCCCGGCATGCCGCAGACGTCGCAGTAGCCGTCGAGGATGGTGCCCGAGCAGCCGGGCTGGGTGCAGGCTGCGGTGGCTGTGCTCATCGGCCGGTCTCCTTCGCGAGCCAGGTCTGGTAGGTCGTCACGAGTTGGCGGGCGACCGTCATCGGGGTCGGCCGCCGCTCGATCACGCTCCGCGCCGCGCGCTCCGCGTCGGCCAGGTCGGGGTGTGCGGCGACGCCCGCAGCGGCCGCCTTGGCGACGTAGGCGTCGAGCAGCCCCACGAGCTGCTGGTGCTCCGCGAGCGCGTCGGCGTAGGCGTGCTGGGCGATCTCGAGCGCCTGGGAGACCCGGTCGAGCTTCTTGAGGTAGGGGCCGATCGCGTCGGGGGTGACCGGCACCGGCCCCAGTGCCTCGACGTCGGGTACGGCGTAGCGGGGTGCGGGGTCGACGGTCGCGACGCAGGTGGCGGCGAGCTTCTCCAGCGCCGCCTCGCGCTGCTCGAGGTCGGCCCGCAGCTCCCGGGCGGAGAGGACCTGGTCGCGGGCGTCGCGGCGGCGGG
This sequence comes from Nocardioides proteolyticus, assembly GCF_051280635.3. NCBI lineage: Bacteria > Bacillati > Actinomycetota > Actinomycetes > Propionibacteriales > Nocardioidaceae > Nocardioides > Nocardioides proteolyticus. The sequence goes on from NZ_JBNBPO030000029.1 coordinate 31,270, forward strand.
CGTTGCCGACGATCAGGTCACGCTCGAACATCGTCGCCTCGACCTCGAGCGGTCCCAGCAGCCCGCCGACGTCGGCGCCGCGCTCGGCGCGTGCCGTGACGTCCTGGAGGCGGGCCATCAGGCCGGCGAGCTGGTCGACCGACCGGTCGCGGGTGAGCGCCGGCTCCAGGGCCACCTGGTCGCGGATCCGCTCGAGCTGCGCGCGGAGCTCGCGGATCCGGGCCGCCGACTCGTCGGCGCCGGGCACCAGCGCCAGCCGGGTGCGGAGCTGGCCGGTGAGCGCGTCGCAGAGCCGGCCCGCCTCGGGCAGCGACACGGCGAGGCCGCCAGGCAGCTCGGTGGCGCCGTCGAGCCGGCCCCAGATGAGCGCCGAGATCCGCTCGCGCTCCTGCTGGAGCACCCGGCCGCCGTCCCAGGTGGCGAAGACGAGCTGGTAGCGGTCCGAGATCGCCTTCCACAGCGCCAGGGCGAGCGACATGTCCCCCGCGAGCTCACCACCGCGGCCCGCCCCGAGCGCGGCCTGGTCGAGCTCGTCGAGCTCGGAGCGGCGTACGCGCAGCCAGGTGTCCAGCTCGCCGAGGTAGCGCTGGATCGCCGCAGGGTCGAGCGCCTCGCCGAGCCGGCCGGGGGCCTGGGGTGCGGTCGTGGTCATCGGAGCGGTCGTCAGGGTCCTCACCGGCCGTAGCGGGCCGGCGGCGGGTTCTCCGCGGAGACCCTGCCGAGATAGGGACGCAGCCACCGGTCGTACGCCGCCTGCCAGGAGCCGTCGCGGCGCATCTCCTCGAGCACCGCGTTGACGAAGGCCACGAGGTCCTCGTCGTCGGCGTTGGCGCCGATGCCGTACGGCTCCTCGGTGAACGCCTCCTGACGCGGGACCTCCGCGTAGAGCTCGTCCTGCGCGGCCAGCCCCGCGAGGACGGTGTCGTCGCCGGTGATCGCGTCCACCTCCCCCTGCTGGAACTTCACCAGGCAGCCGGTGTGGTTGTCGGCGGTCACCGCGACCGCGGCCTCCTGCACGGCGCGGATGTTGTCGATGCTGGTGGTGCCGGCCGGGGCGCAGACCTTCACCTCGGCGAGGTCCCGGGGTCCCCGGTAGCCGCGGGCGAGGTCGGAGCGCAGCAGCACCTTCTGACCGGCGTGGTAGTACTCCGTCGAGAAGGCGATCTGCTCCCACCGCGAGCAGTTGATCGTCATGTTGCGGGCGACGAGGTCGAGCTTGCCGTCCTCGAGCAGCTCGATCCGCTGCGCCGCGTTGATCACGCGCAGCTGCAGCTCGACGCCGAGCTCGTCGGCGACCCGCTGCGCGAACTCGATGTCGAACCCCTCGATCCGGTTGGTCTGCGGGTTCCGAGCGCCCATCAGCAGCGTGTCGGCGGAGACCCCGACCCGCAGGACGCCGGCCTTCCGGACCCGTGCCACGGCCGGTCCGCCGGCGCGGCTCGCGGCGTAGGAGCGGAGGTCGGCGTCGGTGGTGGTGCAGTCCGCCGGCTGCGGGGCGGACTGCTCGGTCTCCTTCTCCTCCGGAGGCAGCGGCGTGGCGTCGTAGCCGCAGGCCGTGACCGCCAGCAGGCTCGCGGTCGCCAGTGCTGCGGCCGCGCCGCGGACGCTGTGGAACCTCATGAGAACTCCCTCCGCCGCTCGCCGATGCCACGGGCGACGGCGACGGCCGCCACCACGCCGAGCAGCGCGGTGAGGATGCTGAGCACCAGCCCGAGCCAGCGGCCGCTGCGCAGGTCGTCGATCGTGCTGGCGCTGGCGGTGTCGACCGATTCCTTGACGATGGCGTCGAAGCGGTCGTGGGGTGCGGTCGAGCCGCGGTCGTCGGAGCGCGTCGCGATCCGCACCGCCGCGTCCCAGCCGTTGCCGTCGTCGGCAGCGACGATGTCGGCGTGCCTCGCGGCGTACTCGCGCCAGCTGGGCAGGGCCGCGGCCGGCGCGTTGTCCGCCACCACCTCGGCCGCCTCGGCCCACCGCTCCTCGTTGTCCGCACCCGAGCCGCGCTTGATCAGGCGCAGGCTCTCGTTGGCCTTGGCGTCGTTGGCCGCCGTGCGCGCGTTGGCGCTGGAGAGGGCCTCGGCGAACGACCCGTCGCGGAGATCGTCGTTGGCCCCGGCCTGCAGCCACGCCCAGGTCACGGCGGCGAGCGTCGCCAGCGCGACGATCCCGGCCGCGAGGGCGACGCCCTTGTTGACGTGGCGGTGGAAGGCGCGGGCCAGCCGGCGGTTGAGCGACCACAGCGCGGCGACGGCCAGCACGCCGAGGAGCAGCAGCCACCACGGGTGCTGCCCGCCCATCGCGGACTCCGCCCGCTCGGTGTTGGCCTCGACGAGCTCGTCGAGCACCGGGATGGCCTCGTCACGCAGCTGGTCGCTGGCGAGGCTCTGGTAGGCGGCACCGACCGGGAACCCCTGGCGGTTGTTGGTGCGGGCCTGGGCGATGGCGGTGGCGTAGTCGCTCACCTGCCGGTTGAGCACCGCGAGGGCCTCCTGGTCGGCGGGCTGGGCGTCCGCGGCCTCCGCGATCTTGCGCAGCGCCTCGTCGACGGCCGCGTCGTACTCGGCACGCTGGCCGGTGTCCTCCAGCCCGCCGACCAGGAACGCGTTGGTGGCGAGCGCGTCGGCGCGGAGGAGCGAGGTCTTGACCTCCTGGACCCGGACCAGCTGCTCGGTGTCGGCGGCGGCCCGGCCGTCGGCCTGCCAGCCGAGAAGCTGCACCAGTGCGCTGAGCAGGCCGAAGCCGATCGCCACCGTCATGCCGATCAGCTGCCACCGGTTGAGCAGGGCGGGCGTGTCGACGAAGGCCGGCTGCTGCTGCGGCGCCGGTGGCCGGCCGGTCGCGACGGCGGGCGGCGGCGCGGACGACGGTGAGGCGGCTGCCTGGGGGGCGGCAGTCTGGCTCACGGCTCCTCCTCGGTCTCGGGGGCCTCCGGCTCCGCCGGAGCGTTGGGGTCGACGACGAGGTCGTCGGGCTCGAGCGTGCGGAGCTGCTCGACGGTCGGCTCCTCGACCTCGCGCAGCCGCCACGCGTGGTGGCCGATCGCCGCCTCGAGCAGGTTGCGGACGAAGCGCGCGTTGCCGAACGACGGCCCGCGCTGCTGGTCGGCGAGGATGTCGCGCAGCCGGTCGAGCACCTGCTCGGCCGCGTCGTAGTCGGCGCCCTTCGCCATCAGCGCGAAGATCGCGACCAGCTCGTCGTCGGTGTAGTCGGTGAAGTCGATCGTCGTGCGGAAGCGGCTCTCGAGCCCGGGGTTCTCGGAGATGAAGATCGCCATCGGGAGCGGGTAGCCGGCGACGATCACGACGAGGTCGTCGCGCTTGTCCTCCATCTCCTTGACCAGCGTGTCGATGGCCTCCTTGCCGTACTGGTCGCCCGACAGCGCGTAGGCCTCGTCGATGAAGAGCACGCCGCCCTCCGCCGACTTCACGACCTCCGCCGTCTTCTGCGCGGTCTGGCCGAGGTAGCCCGCCACCAGCTCGGAGCGGTCGACCTCGACCAGCTGGCCCTTCGAAAGGAGGCCGAGGGCGCGGTAGATGCCCGCCACGAGGCGGGCCACGGTGGTCTTGCCGGTGCCGGGGTTGCCGTTGAAGACGAGGTGGCGGGTGATCGTCGGGGTCTCCAGCCCGGCCTTCTTGCGCAGGCCCTCGACCCGCAGCACCGCGGCCTGGCGGTGGATCTCGGCCTTGACGCTGCTCAGCCCGACCAGGCCGTCCAGCTCAGCGAGGAGCTCCTCGACGGTCTTGGTCTCCTCCTCGGGAGCGGGCTCCGGCTCGACCGGCTGCTCCGGCTCGGCCGCCTGCACCTGCGGTGCGTCCGCGGCGGTGGACGGCGGTGCCTCCGATCCGGACCGCTGGGGCGCCGCGGGCGCGGACGGATCGGGACCGCCCAGGGCCTCGAGCTGCTGGCGGACCTGGTCGCCCACGCGTCGTACCTGCTCGAGGAGGTGGTCGTTGATCCCCGGCGCCGGCTGGCGCGCGGGCAGGTCGAAGGCGCCGGGGAGGACGCCGCCGGACCCGGACGCCGGGAGAGGTGCCTCCCCGAGCTGGGCGGCGGTCGCCATCGTGGCGTTGCCGACCGCGTCGGGCCCCGCCTCGCCGAGCCGGCTCGCGGCGAGGGCCACCTCACCGAGCGCGGCGGCATACGCAGGTGCGTGCGTCGACTTCTCCAGCGACAGCTGCGCCATGGTCGGCGTCGGGCCCGCGCGGTAGCGGTTGCCGCGCTTGGCGGCGAGCATGAAGTCCTCGGCGGAGACGGACCTGCCGGTCTCCTGCGACCACGCGACGAAGGCGCCGCGGGACCGCTCGGCGACCGTGGCGGCGAGTGCCTCCCCCTCGGCGCGCGCGACCTCCTCGTCGACGCCGGCCTCGCGCGCCACCCCGCCCAGGGTCGCGAGGGCGGCGGCCAGTGCCGGGGCGCCGTCCGTCATGGCGCCTCCAGCGTCAGGTCGGGGCCGCCCGAGGAGGAGTGGCCGAACTTGGCGTCGAGGAACCGGCCGTGCGCGATCAGCGCCTGGGCGTCCGCGCGGTTGGCGGCGTCGAAGATCTTGTCCATCGTGGCGCCCAGCAGCTCGAGCTGCTCGACGAGGATCAGCAGCGCCGTCTTGTGGCCCTCGATGGGCCGGGTGTCGGCCCACTCGCGCGGCAGCCGGAGGTAGCCGCCGACGGCCTCGGGGAGGTAGTCGGTCGCGGTCGCCACGACGGAGTAGCTCTCCTGGCTGCCGAGGCCGAGGTTGCGCAGGCGCGGCAGGGTCTGGTGGATGGTGCGCGCGATCCGCACCACCCGCGTCGTCACGACCGGCGGCGCGTTGCCCTCACGGAGCATCGCGTTGACCTGGTTGAGCGCCGCCAGAATGTCCTGCTCCGTCGGCGCGGGCGGTACGACGAACTGCGGCTCGGCCGGCCGCTCGCCGTCCCGTCCGCGGCCGGCACGACGCCACCACGACTTCAGTCCCACCTGGTGCCCGTCCCCTGTCCCGGCTGGCGCATCCGCGTTCAGCCGATGTCGAGCGTGCCGGCGGCGTTGCGCCGGTCGTGCTGCTGCACGCGCTCGAGGTAGGCACGCGACTTCTGGACCTCCGACTCGAGCACGCCGATGGTGGTCGACATGGTGTCGAGCGCCTTGAGCTTGAAGTCGTCGATCGAGTCCATCGTGGCGTAGATGTTGGCGAACGCGGCCTGCAGCTGCTCCATGCCGATGGTCGACGAGGCCGCCTGCTCCTGGATCGCCGCCGAGTTCTCGCGCAGCATCTCCGAGGTCCGCTGGATCATCGCCGAGGTCGTGGTGTTGAGCGCGGTGATCTGGTCGAGCACCAGCTTCTGGTTGCTCAACGCCTGCGCCACGATGACGGCCGTGCGCAGCGCCGAGATCGTCGTCGTGGTGGCCCGGTCGACGCCCTTGATCAGCTCGACGTTGTTCTTGATGATGATGTCGATCGCCAGGTAGGCCTGGATCGAGACGGCGAGCTGGGTCAACAGGTCCTGGTGCTTCTGGCGGACGTAGAAGAGCACGTCCTGCGACAGCGTCTTGGCCGTCTCGGGGTCACTGAGCTCGAGCTCGGCGATCCGGGCCGACAGCCGGGCGTCCAGCCTCTCGGCGACGTAGACGTACTGGTTGAGCCGGCCCATCACCGACCACAGGTTCGTCTTCTCCAGGTTGAGCGCCACGTTGTCGCGCTGCAGCTCGTCCTGGCCGCTGCGCAGCGAGTGGAGGATGCCGTTGAGCTGGCTCTGGGCGGACTGGTACTTGCGGAAGTAGTCCTCGACCTTGTCGTTGAAGGGGAGCTTGTCCCACCACTTCTTCACGCCCGTCGCCTGGCCGGGGTCGAGGTCCTCGACCGTCCGGCGCAGCTCGAGCAGGGTCTTGCCGACCGTCGACCCCTGCGCGATCCCGCCCTCCTTGAGGGCGGTCACCGGCTTGTCGAGCATCCGGTTGGAGGTCTCGGCCGCCTTGCGGATGTCGGCGTCACCCATCGTGCGGACGTTCTCCGCCTGCGCGGCGAACTCGGGGCTTCCCGCCTTCGTGCTGGTCAGCGACGTCAGGAAGCTGTCGACCTTGGCGTCCAGCTCGGGCACGACGTCGGGGGAGACCTGGGGCGCCATCTTCGGCGCCTGGGTCTCGACGACGGGCGCGGGCGCCTCGGGCGCGGTCAGCGTGATGACGGGCTCGGGGGGTGCGAGCGGGGCGGGCTCGGGGGCGGCAGCCTGGGAACCGTCGGAGGTCATGGCCGGAGCCTATCCAGCCGGACCCTGCTTGACGCAGGGTCGAGCAGGAATTCCGGGACCGGTCAGGGGCATCCCCGGGCGGTCACGAGCCGGGGCGGGGGCCCACCGGGTCGAGGTCGGTCATGAACCACGGGATCATCAGCTGCGCGAGCGGGCCGATCGCGAGGGCGTAGACGACGGTGCCGAGCCCGAGGGTGCCGCCGAGCAGCAGCCCGAGCAGCACGACGGTGCCCTCGATCGCCGTACGGACCAGGCGCAGGGACAACCCCGTCCGCCGGTGCAGGCCGGTCATCAGCCCGTCGCGCGGCCCGCGGCCGAGCTGGGCGCCGATGTAGAACGCGGTCGCCAGCCCGCACAGCAGCACGCCACCGACCATGAGCGCGACGCGACCCGGCATCGCGGCGGGCGCGTCGAACAGGGCCAGGGTGGCGTCGGCGCTGAGGCCCACGACGACCGCGTTGGCGATGGTGCCCAGTCCGGGCTTCTCGCGGAGCGGGATCCACAGCAGGAGCACCAGGAAGCTGAACACGACCACGGCCTGGCCCAAGGTGATCGGCAGGTGCCTGGTCGCCCCGGAGTGGAGGACGTCCCACGGCGCGAGGCCGATGTCGCCGAGCACCATCAGCGCGAGGCTGACGCCGTAGAGCACCAGCCCCACGAAGAGCTGCAGCAGCCGCCGCGGCAGCCGCCCGGCGCGGAGCTGCGCGACCGGGCCGAGGTCGGCGAGCTGCGGGGCGGGTCGGGCGGGTGCGATCGTCATGGTCCCAGGGTGACGCTTGATTGGACTGTTCTGAAATAGCCAATCGTGGTTCACTGGCCTGCATGTCCCAGTCCATTACGGCCGCCCGGCTCGCCGGGCTCGTCGCCGGGTTCGACCGCTCGCCGGCCTACCTCGGGCTGGCGGAGGCGCTCCGCGAGCTGATCGGCGACGGCCGGATCGGCTACGGCACCCGGCTGCCCAGCGAGCGCGACCTCACCGCCACCCTGGGCGTCTCCCGGACCACGGTGACCCGTGCCTACGCGGCCCTGCGCGAGACCGCCTACGCCGAGGCGCGGCAGGGAGCCGGCACCTTCACCCGGCTGCCCGGCGGACCGGTGCGGGCGCACGACCGCGCACTGTGGCCCAGCGACGTCGGCGCCGGGGTGATCGACCTGGTGTGCGCCGCGGCCACCGCACCGCCGGGCGTCGCGGCGGTCTACGCGGACGCCGCGGCCGAGCTGCCGGCGCACCTCGGCACCCACGGCTACTACCCCGCCGGGCTGCCCGCGCTGCAGGCCGCCATCGCCGCGACGTACGACGCCCGCGGCCTGCCGACCAGGCCGGAACAGGTCATCGTGACGGCCGGTGCCCTCGCGGCCACCGCGATCGTGGGCACTGCTCTCGCCGGGCCGCGGGAGCGCGTGCTCATGGAGTCGCCGACCTACCCCAACGCCGTGCGTGCGCTGCGGTCCGGTGGCGGACGGCTGGTGACGGTCCCGCTCGACCCCGACGGCTGGGACCTGGACCTGGTGGCCGACGTGGTCGGCCGGCACCGGCCGCGGCTGGTCCACCTGATGCCCGACTTCCACAACCCCACCGGGCTGGTCATGCCCGAGGACCAGCGGTCGGCGTACGCCCGGCTGCTGGCCCGTCACGACGCGGTCGCCGTCGTCGACGAGGCCCACCACCTGCTGCGCCTGGACGAGGAGCCGCCACCGGCACCGTTCGCCCGCCACGCGCGCGACGCGGTGACGGTCGGCAGCGCCAGCAAGTCCGTGTGGGGAGGTCTCCGGCTCGGCTGGATCCGCTCGCCGCTGCCGCTGGTCGACCGGCTGACCCGCGCACGGGTGGGCCTGGACCTGGGCGCGCCCGTGCTGGAGCAGCTGGTGCTCGCCCGGCTGCTCGGCGACGGCCTGCCACCGCTGCTCGACGCGCACCGGGCGCGGCTGCGCGAACAGCGCGACGCGCTGGTCGAGGCCCTTCGCGAGGAGCTGCCCGACTGGCGGTTCCGGGTCCCGGCCGGCGGCATGGCGCTGTGGTGCCGGCTGCCGGCGACCCGCGCCACCGCCCTGTCGGTGGAGGCCGAGCGCCACGGCGTGCTGCTCGCGCCGGGGCCGTCGTTCGCGCCCGAGGGCGGCCTGGACCGCTACGTCCGGATCCCCTACACCGTGCCTGCGCCCCAGCTCCGCGACGCCGTACGACGCCTCGCGGCGGCCTGGGCCGCGGTCACCTCCGACGACGGCGCCCCGGCAGCGCGCCGGCGGCGGGCGGGCGGGTCCGGTCCGGTCCTGGTCGCCTGAGCCGCGGTCGGCTCAGGCCAGGTCGACCGCGTGGATCGAGGTCGCCTCGATGGCGGCCTCAATCTCGGCCAGCGTCTCGGACGGGATGGCGGAGTCGACCGAGAGGGCGACCAGGGCCTCCCCGCCCTTGGTCTCGCGGGAGACCTGCATCCCGGCGATGTTGACCCGGGCCTGGCCGAGGATCTGGCCGACGGTGCCGACCATGCCGGGGCGGTCGACGTAGGTGAAGAACGCCAGGTGGTCGGTGGGCTCGATGTCGATGTCGAACCCGTTGACCTCCACGATCCGCTCCCGCTGGTGGATGCCCACGAGGGTGCCGCTCACCGACACCTGGGTGCCGTCGGCCAGCGTGCCGCGGAGGGTGATCAGGTTGCGGTGGTCGGGGCTCTCGCTCTCGGTGACCAGGCGCACCGCGACGCCGCGCTCCGCCGCGAGGAGCGGCGCGTTGACGTAGGAGACCTGGTCCTCCACCACGCTGCTGAACACGCCCTTGAGCGCCGCCAGCTCGAGCACCTTGACGTCCTGGTCGGCGATCTCGCCGCGCACCTCGACGTCCAGCTGCTGGGCGACCTCGCCGGCCACGCCGGTGAAGATCTGGCCGAGCCGCTCGGTCAGCGGGATGCCGGGCCGGACGTCCTCGGCGATCACCCCGCCCTGCACGTTGACCGCGTCGGGCACCAGCTCGCCGGAGAGGGCGAGCCGCACCGACCTGGCGACCGCGATGCCGGCCTTCTCCTGCGCCTCGTCGGTCGAGGCGCCGAGGTGCGGCGTGGCCACCACGTTCTCGAGCTCGAAGAGCGGGCTGTCCGTGCACGGCTCCTTGGCGAACACGTCCAGGCCCGCGGCCGCGATCCGACCGGTCTTGAGCGCGTCGTAGAGCGCCTCCTCGTCGACGATGCCGCCGCGGGCGGCGTTGACCAGCACCAGGGAGGCCTTGGCCTTGGCGAGCTGCTCCGCGCCGATGAGGCCGACGGTCTCGGGGGTCTTGGGGAGGTGCACGGACATGAAGTCGGACTCGGCCATCAGCGTGTCGAGGTCCACCAGGCGCACGCCCATCTGCGCCGCGCGGCCGGCCTGCACGTAGGGGTCGTAGGCGATCACGCTCATGCCGAACGCCGCCAGCCGCTGCGCGACGAGCACGCCGATCCGGCCCAGACCGACGATGCCGACGGTCTTCTCGAACAGCTCGATGCCGGTGTACTTCGAGCGCTTCCACTCGCCGTTGCGCAGCGCCGCGTGCGCCGGGGACACGTGGCGGGCCGCCGCGAGCATCAGCGCGACGGCGAGCTCGGCGGCGGAGACGATGTTGGAGGTGGGAGCGTTCACCACCATCACGCCGGACTGGGTGGCCGCCTTGACGTCGACGTTGTCGAGCCCGACGCCCGCGCGGGCGACCACCTTCAGCCGCCGGGCGGCGGCCAGCGCCTCGCTGTCCACCTTCGTCGCCGACCGCACCAGCACGGCGTCCACGTCGGCGATCGCCGGGATCAGCTCGGCACGTTCGGCACCGTTGCAGTGGCGGATCTCGAAGTCCGGGCCCAGGGCCTCGACCGTGGCGGGGCTCAGCTCTTCGGCGATCAGAACGACGGGGCGGTCAGTCACAGCGATGTCCTTCTCAGGATCGTGCGGGTGGAAGGGGTGCACGACGCTGTGCCGACCGTCACGCTACCCCACCTGAGGCCTCGCGCGACGCCCAGGCCTGCTCCAGCGCCTGCTCGAACAGCTCCACCGGCTGGGCCCCGGAGATGCCGAACCGGCCGTCCAGCACGAAGAAGGGCACGCCGGAGGCGCCGTACGCCCGCGCCTGGGCGACGTCCTCGAGCACGGCGTCGCGGTAGTCGGTGGTGCTGAGCACGACGTCCACCCGGTCGGCCGGGAGACCCGCGGCGTCGGCCGCCGCCCGCAGCACGTCCGGGTCGCCGAGCGACTCCCCGCGGGTGAAGTACGCCGCCAGCAGCTCCTCGAGCAGCTGCTGCTGCCGGCCGCGCTCCTTGGCGAGGTGCAGGAGCCGGTGCGCGGTGAGGGTGCGGGCGTGCGGCGCGTCGTGGTGCCGGAACTCCAGGCCCTCCGCCGCGCCGACCGCGTCGCCCTGGGCCATCGCCTCCCGGGCGCCGGAGACGTCGGTGCCCCACTTGCGGGCCAGGACCTGGACGGTCGACTCGGTGGGGACCTCCGGGGCGAACGGGTCGAGCTCGTAGGAGCGGTAGTCGACCTCCACGTCGTCGCGGTGGTCGAAGTCGGCCAGCGCCCGCTCCAGGCGTCGCTTGCCGATGTAGCACCACGGACACACGACGTCGGCCCAGATCTCGATACGCACGGGGGTCACAACGCCGCCGCGCCCACAGGTGTTCCGCCGAGCGGGCCGCTGACACCCTGAGAGATCTAGGGGTCACCTCAGGGAACGGTCAAGGGTCCTGCCCGAAGCGGCACCGGCCCGCGCCCCGACAGGCTTCGGGACATGATCACAGTCGAGTCACTGTCCAAGTCCTACGGCGGCTTCACCGCCGTCGACGACGTGTCGTTCACCGCGCAGCCGGGCCGGGTCACCGGGTTCCTCGGCCCCAACGGCGCCGGCAAGTCCACCAGCATGCGGGTCATGGTCGGGCTGACCAAGCCGACCTCCGGCGAGGTCCGGGTGCTGGGCCGCCGCTTCGCCGACCTGCCCGACCCCGGACGCGAGGTCGGGGTGTTGCTCGACGCCTCCGCCCAGCACGCCGGGCGCACGGGTCGGGAGATCCTCACCATCGCCGCGCGCACCATGGGGCTGCCGCGGGCCCGCGTCGACGACATGCTCGAGCGGGTCAGCCTGACCCAGGACGAGGCCAGCCGGCGCGTCCGCAACTACTCGCTCGGCATGCGCCAGCGCCTCGGCATCGGTACGGCGCTCCTCGGCGACCCCCAGGTCCTCATCCTCGACGAGCCCGCCAACGGGCTGGACCCGGCGGGCATCCGCTGGATGCGCGACCTGCTCCGCGGATTCGCGGACCAGGGCGGCACGGTGCTGCTCTCCTCGCACCTGCTGCACGAGATCGAGGTGATCGCCGACGACATCGTGGTGATCGGCAACGGCCGGATCGTCGCCCACGGCACGAAGGAGGAGCTGCTCGCCGGCGCCGGCACCCTGGTCCGCGCCGCCGATCCGGCCGCGCTGAGCGCCGCGCTGAGCGCCGCGGGCATCGCCGCCACCCCGATGTCCGGGGGCGCCGTGCTCGCCGAGGCCGACCTGGCGCGCGTGGGCCGCACGGCCTTCTCGGCCGGCATCCCCCTCACCGAGCTGCGGGCCGCCGACGGCGCGGGCCTGGAGGAGATGTTCCTGGCGCTGACCGCCGAGAGCCAGCGCGACGCCGTCACCGGCACGACCCACCTGGAAGGAGCCGTGGCATGACCGCCACCACCCTCGAGGCGCGCGCCACCGCGGCCGCGCCCGCTCGTCCCGCCCCCTCGCCCATCCCGTTCCGCAGGGTGGTCGGCGTCGAGCTCCGCAAGATGTTCGACACCCGCTCCGGCTTCTGGCTGATGGCGAGCATCCTCATCCTCTCGGTCGTGGCGACCGGGGCGACGATCATCTTCGCCGACCGCGAGGACCTCGACTTCGAGGCGTTCGCCTCCGCGGTCGGGATCCCGATGTCGGTGATCCTCCCGATGATCGGCGTGCTGTCGGTGACCAGCGAGTGGAGCCAGCGCACCGCGCTGACGACCTTCACCCTCGTGCCCAGCCGCGGCCGGGTCGTCGTGGCCAAGCTGCTGAACGTGCTGGCCATCGGCGCGGTCGCGATCCTGGTCGCGGCGGTCGTCGGCGCCATCGGCAACGTGGTCGTCAGCGCCATCGTCGACAAGGACGCCGTGTGGAACATCAGTGTTGCGGAGCTCTCCCGGATCGTGCTCGCCAACGAGGTCGGCATGCTCATGGGCTTCGTGCTCGGCCTGCTGATCCGCAGCTCCCCCGGAGCGATCGTCGGCTACTTCGTCTACGCGCTGGTCCTGCCCGGCATCTCCAGCGCGCTGGCCAGCACGCAGGACTGGTGGTCGGACAACGCTCCGTGGTTCGACCTCAACTTCGCCACGTCCCGCCTCTTCGAGGACGTCGCGATGTCCGGCGAGGCCTGGGCCCAGCTCGGCACGGCCGCGCTGATCTGGATGGTCGTCCCGGGGCTGCTCGGGATCCGGCTGATGATGCGGTCGGAGATCAAGTGACCGCCTCCGGCTGACAGCGAGGACGACGAAGCCCCCGACCGGCGCGGTCGGGGGCTTCGTACGTCGCCGAGGCTCAGCGGGCGGCCGAGCCCTCGGTGTAGTCGTCGTCGGTCTGCTTCCACGCGAACTGCGCCCGGAGGGTCTTGCCGGTGGCCTCGATGGGGTGGCCGGCCTCCTCCTCGCGCAGCTTCTGGAACTCCACGGCACCGTTGTCCTGGTCGTCGATGAAGCGCTTGGCGAACGCACCGCTCTGGATGTCGGCGAGGACGTCCTTCATCCGAGCCTTCACCGAGTCGTCGATGACGCGCGGGCCCGACACGTAGTCGCCGTACTCGGCGGTGTCGGAGATGCTCCAGCGCTGCTTGGCGATGCCGCCCTCCCACATCAGGTCGACGATCAGCTTGAGCTCGTGGAGCACCTCGAAGTAGGCGATCTCCGGCTGGTAGCCCGCCTCGGTGAGGGTCTCGAAGCCGGCCTGCACCAGGTGCGACATGCCTCCGCAGAGGACGGCCTGCTCGCCGAAGAGGTCGGTCTCGGTCTCCTCGGTGAACGTGGTCTTGATGACGCCGGCGCGGGTGCCGCCGATCGCCTTCGCGTAGGACTTCGCGACGTCCCACGCCTGACCCGAGGCGTCCTGCTCGACGGCGATGATGTCGGGGATGCCGCGGCCGGCGACGTACTCGCGGCGGACGGTGTGTCCCGGCGCCTTGGGCGCGACGAGGATGACGTCGACGCCCGCCGGCGGCTGGATGTAGCCGAAGCGGATGTTGAAGCCGTGGCCGAAGACCAGCGTGTCGCCCTCGGCGAGGTTCGGCTCGATGGACTCGCGGTAGAGGTGGCGCTGGACCTGGTCGGGGGCGAGCACGACGATCACGTCGGCCTCCTCCACGGCCTCAGCCGGCGTGACGACGCGGAGGCCCTCCTCCTGCGCCTTGGGGCGGCTCTTGGAGCCCTCGGGCAGGCCGACGCGGACGTCGACACCGGAGTCACGGAGGTTCAGCGCGTGGGCGTGGCCCTGGCTGCCGTAACCGATGACCGCGACGTGCTTGCCCTGGATCAGGGACAGGTCGGCGTCGTCGTCGTAGAACATCTCAGCCACTGGTGGCCTCTCCTCGTTGTTGTGGGTGGGTGGTGCTCCGGGCCTGGGGCGGTCAGCCCGCAGGCGGCGGGACGGGTACGGCGACCGGCTTGCCGCGCTCGGAGATCGACCGCGAGCCACGGCCGATCGCCACGATGCCGGACTGGACGAGCTCGCGGATGCCGAAGGGCTCGAGCACCCGCAGGAAGTCGGCGATCTTGCCGGCGTTGCCGACCACCTGCATGGTCACCGCGTCGGACGAGACGTCGATGACCTTCGCCCGGAACAGCTGGACGACGTCGAGCACCTGGCTACGGTTGTCGGCGGTGGCGCCGACCTTGACGAGCACCAGCTCGCGGGTGACCGAGGCGTCGGGGTCGAGCTCGACGATCTTGATCACCTCGACCAGCTTGTTCAGCTGCTTGGTGACCTGCTCGAGCGGCGAGGACTCCACGTTGACCACGATCGTCATCCGGGAGATCTCGGCGTGCTCGGTGGGGCCGACGGCGAGCGACTCGATGTTGAAGCCGCGGCGGCTGAACAGGCCGGCGATCCTGGCGAGGACGCCGGGCTTGTCCTCGACCAGGACGGACAGGGTGTGCTTGGCCATCTCGGGTCGGCTCCTCAGAGGTCGTCTTCGTCGAACTGCGGCGCGAGGTCCCGCGCGTACTTGATGTCGTCGTTGCTGGTGCCGGCCGCGACCATCGGCCACACCATCGCGTCGCGGTGGACCCGGAAGTCGACGACCACGGGCACGTCGTTGATCTCCATCGCCTTCTGGATCGTCGCGTCGACGTCGTCGGGCGACTCGCAGGAGAGGCCCACGCAGCCGTAGGCGTCGGCGAGCTTGACGAAGTCGGGGATGCGGACCTCGGGGCCGGTGTGCAGGTCGGTGTTGGAGTAGCGCTCGTTGTAGAACAGGGTCTGCCACTGCCGGACCATGCCGAGCGACTCGTTGTTGATGACCGCGACCTTGATCGGGATCTTGTTGATCGCGCAGGTGGCGAGCTCCTGGTTGGTCATCTGGAAGCAGCCGTCGCCGTCGACCGCCCACACCGTCTGGTCGGGCATCGCGACCTTCGCCCCCATCGCGGCCGGCACGGCGTAGCCCATGGTGCCGAGGCCGCCGGAGTTCAGCCAGGTGTTGGGGCGCTCGTACCGCACGAAGTGGGCGGCCCACATCTGGTGCTGCCCGACGCCGGAGGTGTAGATCGTGTCCGGCCCGGACAGCACGCCGAGCCGCTCGATCACGTGCTGCGGCGCGAGCCGGCCGCCGGCGGGCGTCTCGTAGCCGAGGGGGTACTTCTGCTTGACCCCGGCGCAGAACGAGACCCAGCCCTCGTAGTCGCCGGTCCGGCCGGCGTCGCGCTCGGTGCGGAGCGTGGTCACCAGGTCGATCAGGACCTCGCGGATGTCGCCCACGATCGGGACGTCGGCGTGCCGGTTCTTGCCGATCTCGGCCGGGTCGATGTCGGCGTGGATCACCTTCGCGCCGGGCGCGAAGGAGTCGAGGTTGCCGGTCACCCGGTCGTCGAAGCGGGCGCCGAGGCTGATGATCAGGTCACTCTTCTGCAGCGCGGCGACCGCGGCCACGGTGCCGTGCATGCCGGGCATCCCGAGGTGCTGGGGGTGGCTGTCGGGGAACGCCCCCCGAGCCATCAGCGTGGTGACCACGGGGATCCCGGTGAGCTCGGCGAGGGTCAGCAGCTCGCGGGAGGCGCCGGACCGGATGGTCCCGCCGCCGACGTAGAGGACCGGCTTGCGGGCCTCGAGGACGAGCCGGGCAGCCTCGCGGATCTGCTTGGCGTGCGGACGGGTGACCGGACGGTAGCCCGGCAGGTTCAGCTCGGCCGGCCACCGGAACGTGGTCTCGGACTGGAGGGCCGACTTCGCCACGTCGACCAACACCGGGCCGGGGCGGCCGGTGGAGGCGATGTGGAAGGCCTCGGCGATCCTCGTCGGGATCTCGGCGGGGTCGGTGACCAGGAAGTTGTGCTTGGTGATCGGCATCGTGATGCCGCGGATGTCGGCCTCCTGGAAGGCGTCGGTGCCGATCAGGGACGAGCCCACCTGCCCGGTGACCGCGACCATGGGCACCGAGTCCATGTGGGCGTCGGCGAGAGGCGTGACGAGGTTGGTCGCGCCGGGGCCGGAAGTGGCCATGCACACGCCCACCCGTCCCGAGGCGGCGGCGTAGCCCTGCGCGGCGTGGCCGGCGCCCTGCTCGTGACGCACCAGGATGTGGCGGATGCGGCTGTCCATCAGCGGGTCGTACGCCGGGAGGATCGCACCGCCCGGGATGCCGAAGATGTCGGTCACCCCGGCCGCCTCCAGCGACCGGACCAGGCTCTGTGCTCCGGTGATGGTCTCGCCCGAGCCCTGCTGCTCGCTCACTGTGCTCTTCCTTCGTTCAAGTGCCGGCCGTACAAACAAAAACCCCTCTGTTGCGGAAGCAACGAGGGGCGGACGCGCGAACCGAGGCTCAGTCGGCGCGTCCGGTGCGTACGAGAAGGTGCTGGTGCATGGACCCACCGTACGCCGTCGTACGTCGTGCCGTCGAACGAGTCTCCCACGTCGTCCCGGATGGCGAGACGGCGGTCTCAAAAAGCGGCTACCGGAGCGGGATACGCGCAAAGGCCTCCTGGTACCGCCCCATCCCGATGTACTGGTGCGACACCCAGATGTCACGGGACTGGAGCGCGGTCAGGGACTGGAGCGGTCCGCACCGCGCGACGCCGTTCGCGTCGGTGATCGCCCGACACGCCAGCTTGCTGCCCGGCGGCTCAGGGTCGAACCGGTTGGGGGCGTACGCGCTGCCATGGGTGAACTGAAGCCCAAGGCCCGAGATCGGGGTGCCGTCGTCGTAGCGGGTGGCTCGGGCGACCAGCGCGTAGCGGACCTGGAGCGGGCTGGGCCGGGTCATGAACGGCTCCGGCGTGAGCTTCACGACGATGAGGTTCGTGTAGGAGATGGTGAAACCCTGGCTGTCGCCGAACCCGTCGCTCCCCGTGAACGTCGCCTCGAAGAAGGCGGTTCCCGGCCACGCGGTCACCACCGTGGTGGCGACACCGTCGGCATCGACGGGGACCGCCTCACCGATCGGGTTCCGGCTCCGCGAGAACTGCACGGTGCCGGTCGGGACGCCCGCGGGCGAGGTGACCCGGGCGGTGATCGTCGCCTGCTCGCCCCCGTAGCGCCCACCGGACACGGTGACGGTCGTCGTCGTCGGAACCGGCTCGTCGGCCTGCTCGTCGGCAGAGGCGGGCACCGGGCCGAGCGCCGGGAGGAGCGAGACCGTGGCGAGCACCACCACGAGGGCCACCGCGAGACGGGTGGAGGGCCGAGCGCGCATGTCGGGAGCCTTTCGTCGAGCCGCCCCCCGCGCCGCACGCTAGCGCAGGCAGCGCCGGGCGTCCGCGAAACCGCAGCGTCAGGGCAGCACGAGTCGGCCCACCGGGCCGGGGTTGAACGCGACCTCCCACCGGAAGCCGTCGGGGTCGGCGAAGTAGCCGGTGTAGCCGCCCCAGTCGCGCTCCGCGGCGGGCTGCACCTCCGTGGCGCCGGCCGCGCCGGCCTCGGCGAGGACCTCGTCCACCTCCGCCCGGGTCGCCACGTTGTGGGCGAGGGTCAGCGGCGCGATCCCCGGCCCGCTCGCGAGCGGGCCGACCTCGGCCTCGAAGTGGGTGCGATCCCACAGGGAGAGCACCAGCTGGGGTCCCGCGCGGAACATCAGCACCTCCCCCGCGACGTCGACCTCGGGCGTCCAGCCCAGGCCGGCGCAGTAGAACCGGCGGGTGGCGTCGAGGTCGGCCACCGCGAGCGTGACGAAGCTGATCCGCTGGTCCATGGCCACGATGCTGGCACCAGGCACCGACAGCCAGTACCCGGCCAGATCTGATCAGGGTCCGGTCAGCTCGCTGAGCGCGGCGCGCTGCCGGCCGTCGTCGTCGAAGTTGGCCGGGTCGAGCCACCGCTCGTGTGCGGCGCGCACCCGCGGCCACTCCTCGGCCGTGACCGAGAACCAGTCGGTGTCGCGGTTGCGTCCCTTGACCACCATGTGGTTGCGGAAGCGCCCCTCGTAGCGGAAACCGAGCCGCGCCGCGGCGCGCCGGGAGGGCTCGTTGAGGCTGTCGCACTTCCACTCGAAGCGCCGGTAGCCGAGGTCGTCGAAGGCGTGCCGCATCAGCAGGTGGATCGCCTCCGTGGCCGCAGCGGTCCGCTGGAGCCGGCGCCCGAACAGCACGCCCGCGACCTCCACCTGGCCGTGCGCCGGCTCGATCCGGGTGTACGACGCGATGCCGGCCGCCCGGCCCGCGTGCTCGCCCGCCCGGGGCACGAGGGCGAAGGTCAGCGTGCCGGGCGCGTCCACGACGGCCGCCAGGTGCATCCACAGCTCGGGGAGGGAGGTCGGCCGGTCGACCGGCCGGTAGGTCCAGAGGTCGTCGTCCTGGGGGCCGCAGCAGGCGACGTGGAGGTCGGCGAACCAGGCGGAGGTGAGCGGCATGACCCGCACGGTCCGCCCCTCCAGGGTGACCGGCGCGGGGGCCGGCCGGGGCTCCCAGCCGGGGACCTCGCGCCCCACCTCCGGGCGCCGCGGGTCGGTCACCAGGCGCCGCGCAGTCGCTCGTCGGCGGCGGAGCTGACCGGGTCGTCCGCCGACTGCACGAAGACGGCGACCACCCGGCCACCGCGCTCCTCCAGCCGGTCGCGGACCGCCCGCCACGCCGCGAGGTTCGGGTGGTCGACCTCGGTGCAGGCGGCGGCCGGGGCGAGCGCGGTGATGGCCTCGGTCAGCTGCTGCCGGCTGACGTCGAGGGTCGCGGTCGAACCGTCGTGCTTGAGCACGGTCGCGAGCACGACGGCGGGCAGGCCGTGCGTCCCGCCGGGTGCGTTGACGTGCAGGAAGTCGCCGTCGAGCGCGACGCCGTGGCCCACGGGTGGGCGGTAGCCGTCGATCTGGTCCTCGAGCCGCCGGCGGATCCGGGCCAGGCCGTCGAGCGTCGACCACTCGTCGAGCGGGTCGAAGTCGAAGGCCGGCAGCCCGTCGATGCTGGTGCGGTTCTTGCGCCGGCGGTAGTCGGCGGCGCCCTCCCGGCCCTTGCGGGTGAAGTAGGGCTGCAGCAGGTCGCGCTCGCCGACGTAGTCCATCAGCGGGACGCCGTAGCCGCAGGAGTCGGAGATCCGCTCGATGTCGACCACGACCACGGCCCGGGCGCCGGGCAGCTCGTCGAAGCGGGCCGCCAGCGCGTCGTACTCCTGGTCGTAGATGGTCACCACCCGGCCCCGGCCGTGGAACCGCACGATGTTGGGCGGGCCCTCGAACGCGCAGAACATGACGACGATCCGGCCGTTCTCCCGCAGGTGGGCGATCGTCTCGCTGCCGCTGCCGGTGGTGTCGACCCAGGCGAAGGTCCGGTCGTCGAGCATCCCGAAGGTCCCGGGGACGCCGCGCGGCGAGACGTTGACGTGGCCGTCGGGCGCCAGGGGCGCCGTCGCGACGAAGAAGACCCGCTGCGCGTCGACGAACGACCGCAGCCGTCCGGCGACCCGCTCGTGGATCTTCACCGCGGGCCGTCAGCCGGTGACCGCGCCGTGCGCGGCCGACTTCACGGTCGCGGCGTACTTGCCGAGGACGCCGCGGGTGTAGCGGGGCGGCAGCGGCTCCCAGCCGACCTTGCGCGCTTCGAGCTCGGCAGCGTCGACCTCGACCTCGAGGGTCTTGTTGAGCACGTCGAGCACGATGGGATCGCCGTCCCGGACGAACGCGATCGGACCGGCGTCGACCGCCTCCGGGGCGATGTGGCCCACGCAGAGCCCGGTGGTGCCGCCGGAGAACCGGCCGTCGGTCACCAGCAGCACGTCCTTGCCCAGCCCGGCGCCCTTGATCGCGCCGGTGATCGCCAGCATCTCGCGCATCCCGGGACCGCCCTTGGGGCCCTCGTAGCGGATGACCACGACGTCGCGCGGCTGGATCTTGCCGAGGGCCAGGGCGTCGAGCGCCGCCCGCTCGCCGTCGAAGACGCGTGCGGTCCCGCGGAACACGGTGTCGTCGAAGCCCGCGCTCTTGACCACGGCGCCCTCGGGAGCGAGCGAGCCCTTGAGGATGGTGATGCCGCCGGTCTTGTGGATCGGCTGGTCGAGCGGCCGGAGCACGTCGCCGTCGAGGGCGGGCGGGCTGAGCTCCGCCAGGTTCTCGGCCAGGGTCCTGCCGGTGACGGTGAGGCAGTCGCCGTGCATCAGGCCGGCGTCGAGGAGGGCCCGCATCACCACCGGGATGCCGCCGATCCGGTCGACGTCGTTCATCACGTAGCGGCCGAACGGCTTCAGGTCGCCGAGGTGCGGCACCTTGTCGCCGATCCGGTTGAAGTCGTCGAGGGTGAGGTCGACCTCGGCCTCGCGGGCGATCGCGAGCAGGTGGAGCACGGCGTTGGTCGAGCCGCCGAGGGCCATCACGACGGTGATCGCGTTCTCGAAGGCCTCGCGGGTCATGATCTGGCGTGCGGTGATGCCCTGCCGCAGCAGGTTGACCACGGCCTCGCCGGACCGGTGGGCGAAGCCGTCGCGGGGGGGGGGGGGGGGCGGGGGGGGGGGGGGGGGGGGGGGGGGGTGGGGGGGGGCGGGGGCGCCGGGGGGGGGCGTGGTGGGGGGGTTGGTGGGGGGGGGGGGGGCGGGGGGGGGGGGGGGGGGGGGGGGGGGGGGCGGGGGGGGGGGGGGGGGGGGGGGGGGGGGGGGGGGGGGGTGGGGGGGGGGGGGGGGGGGGGGGGCGGGGGGGGGGCGGGCCCCGCGCCGAGGCCTCCGCGACCCGGGCC